>JBDTAI010000427.1:0-4974 GCA_039924685.1 Ktedonobacterales bacterium | reverse complement strand
AACAGAAATACAGGTAGATGAGGCGCAAGTGCAACTCGAAGCCGCCTATGCCGAGTTAGCCGCAGCCACCGCCGAAGCCGCAGCCACGCTGGGTGTCGGTTCGCCTGCTGTCGCAGCCGCCGAAGCGCAAGTCATGGAGTCGCAGGCGCAGCTTGCCGAAGCACAGGCGCAACGGGTGGCAGCTATCGGCAAACAGGATGAGGCAAAGGCGAATCAGCAGACCACATTCGATACAACCGAGCGGCACTATCAGCAGGCCAGCGACGATTTCGCGCGTTCGCTCAAAGGCGCGCAGGCCCCGCTCGAAGCGCTGGCGGCCAATGGAACCAATCCGCTCATAGACATCGCTATGCCTGCGAGCGGGCGCTCGACGTTCGTGCCAGGGGCAACGGCTATTGATGGCGCGCCACCGGCCAGTATGCAGTCCACATTCACCTCGTGTGGTTCCAACGCCGCCAACAACGTCTTTACGACGTTTGGCAGGCCGATGAGTGAGATAGATGCGATTGGGGCGACTGGCACTGTGGAGCGCGGCACAGCTATGGATGGCATCGCCAACGGCCTCAACCAGGGTCTGGCGCAGAATCCCGGCACGGCAGGTGAGCATATCCCGGCGGACCTGCTCGCTAGTGGCCAGCCCTATGCCTCACGCAGCAATGTCTCGCTGGATGCGCTGACTCAGGCGACTTCCGGCGGGTCGCCCGCCGTCCTCTCGATCCGCAATCCAGCAGGCGGCATGCACGCCATTACGGTAGATAGCATCAAGGATGGGATCATGACGTATCGCGATCCATTGACGGGGTTGACCTATCAGGCGCCTGAATCTGCTCTGTCGCAACTCATACCTGTGCCAGGTCCACCAGAGCAAATGCTCCCATTGTGGGATGGTCGCGCAGTCATGCTCGCGTCGGTTCGGGTGTAGTGGCGCTGGGCCTCACTCGTGTTCACCATCCTGCCCCGCATAGACCTCTGGCTTGAGGATGGCGATGTCGGGCAGGTTACGATACTTTTGCGCGTAGTCAAGCCCGTAGCCGACGACGAACTGCTGGGGGATAGTGAAGCCGACATAGGCGGGCGCCAGCGCCGGATCACTGACGTTGCCTTTGGCGAGCAGCGTGCAAACGGACAGGCTGGCAGGATGGCGCTTACGCAGTGTGCGCAGCAGATGGGCAAGGGTGTGGCCGGTATCAACGATGTCTTCGACGATCACCACGTCGCGCCCGGTGAGGTCGGTCGCCAGCCCTTGTATCTGCCGCACGGCGCCGCTCGATGTGACACCATTGCCATAACTGCTAAGGGTGATGAAGTCCATCTCCAGCGGCAGCGTCATCTGGCGGACAAGATCGGCGAGAAAGATCACCGAGCCTCGCAGCACACCCACCAGCACAAGGTCTTTGTCTGCGTAGTCGCGTGTCAACTCGCTCGCCAACTCCGCCACCCGCGCCTGTATCGCCTCAGCGGAGATCAACACGCCCTCCAGCGCCTCATCCAGTTCAGTTCTATTCGTCATCAGCCCACTCCCCCATCACATACCCCATCGCGTTGCGCCGACGGCTCCTGTTGCTCGCCCGGCTCAATCTGCCCGATTGGCTCGATCTGTAGCGCCAGCACCCGGCGGCTCTCTGGCGTCAGCCGCGCACGGTCGTCTATGCGCTGGCCACCCACCCATAGAATACTGTCATGCCCGTTGTGCTGCCCAAGCACCAGCGGCAGGCGCGCGCGCCACTCACGCGGAATCTTGGCGTCGGCGAAATAGTCTTGCAGTTTCTTCTCGTGGCGCATGCCCAGTGGACGAAACCGGTCCCCTGCGCGCCATGCGCGCACCAGCAGCGGCCCTGGTCCGGCGGCGTCGGCATCGAGGTAGGCCGTTAGCGTGGCGTGTGGCAGTTGCGCCAGGGTTCCGGCATGCGCCACTGGCGACAGTGATGGTGTCGCCAGTGATGGCGTCGCCCTGGTCGCATCTTCCAGCCCGGCAGGGCGCTCCGTCACCCAGGCGCGCACCCGCCAGCCGATCTCATGCGCCTCCACTATACCAGGAACCGGCAAAACCCACGTTTGCGCCGTCGTATTAGTGGCAGAGCGCCCTGATACTGGCGATGGCGCCGTTTCGCTGCCACCAGCAAGTCGCTCACTGCGGCCAATCAGCAGGGTCGTATAAGTCAGCCGCGCACGGAGCTTGCCTGGCAGATGTAGTGTAGCGCCGGTCGCTCCATCGGCCAGCAAGTGATCCAGTGCTGCGATGTGGACTGCTTCGAGGATAATGGCAGTCGATCCCGTAAGATCCAGGACGGCACGGCGCAGCAAGCGATGGCGTAGCGCGGCTGGCTGCGCGCGCAAGGCGTCGAGCGTGAAGGCGACACCGTTGGCCGTGCTGGCGCTTATGGTAGCATCCCACGCGGCATTCGTCTGCGCTTCGAGGTAGGCTTCGTCGGCGGCGATCAGGTCGGCGTTGCGGGCGAGCGTCCGCGCCAAATTGGGATTGTAACGTTCCAGCGCGGGCAGCAGATGGCGCCGAATGCTGTTGCGGCGGTAAGCGTCATCGCTGTTGCTGGCGTCCTCGCGTGGCTGCCAGTCGCGGGCGGCGCAGTAGGCCACCGTCTCGGCGCGAGTGAGTGTCAGCAGCGGACGCGCGATCTTGCCGTCGAGTGGGCGCATCCCCGCCAGCCCGGCCAGCCCGCTCCCACGCAGCCAGTTGAGGGTGATTGTCTCTGCCTGATCATCGCGCGTATGACCAACGCAGATACGCTGCGCCCTGACTTGAGTGGCCACGCGCTGCAGAAACGTGTACCGCAGATGGCGGGCGGCGTCTTCGAGCGAGCGATGCTGCTCTCGCGCGAACGCCTGCGTATCCACCCGCTCGGTGACGCAATGCAGCCCCAGCGTATCCGCCAGGTCCGCCACCCACTGCGCATCCGCCGCACCGGCCGATCCGCGCAAGCCGTGATCAAGGCTCGCCACCACGATCTCGCCCCTGTCGGAGAACGCCAGCAGTGTTCCCAGCAAGCAGAGTGAATCGGCGCCGCCAGAGACGGCGACGACGACTGACGCCCCCGCTGGCAGCAGCGCATGTGCAGTCACAAAGCGCGCCACTGTTGCTTCGATGGCCCGGCGTGTTGTCTTCACCAATCTCCACCTCAACCTTGCACAGACGACGAACGGCTCAATAACATGATGCGCTGACTCGCACCTGTGCGCCTCGAGAACATACTACAACACGCCTGCCCCACGGTGACGACTTGATGGCGAGAGATGGCGGCTCTTTGCCGCAGTTGCAGCGTAGTCTATATTGCGGATGGCGCAGCGCGAACTTCCCGCCGCCATACTCGTATGCCTGATGGCGTATACACGCATGCTGAGAGAGAGGCAATAAAGGCAGCAGATGTAAGGTCGGTTGGAGCTACTTGGCGCGGTGGGCGGGGTGATCCTGGTGGATTTGGCGCTGAGTGGCGACAATGCGCTGATCATCGGCGCGACGGCTGCAGGATTGCCTGCTCGCCAACGCTGGCAGGCGATTATGCTTGGCGGGGCTGGCGCGATACTCTTTCGAGTGATGTTCACCATCGCCGCAGCCCTGCTGCTGACCCTGCCGCTGGTGCAGGCGATTGGCGTCGTCGTGCTGCTCTACATTGCCCTTTGCGGAGCAACTGATGTACGCGCGCTCGGCATAGGATTGGTGTTGGTGGCCGACATCGCGCTGCGTGCGCGCAGTGGCCAACTGGCGAAGATCATGCGCAACGTCTAACGTGGCGCTCTTGCCTGGAAGATAGGTGTTGAATGCTCGACTGGATAGATGTGAACGCCTGGCTGGATGCGCTGGAATCGCTCTACGGCGACTATGGCTACCTCATCGTGCTGCTGGGCGCCCTGTGCGAGAATACCGCCCTGCTGGGGCTGCTCTTGCCTGGTGGCACGCTTGCGCTTCTCGGCGCATTCTATGCGCAACAGGGGACACTTCAGTTGGGCTGGGTGATTGTGTTCGCCTGGCTCGGCACGGTGCTGGGCTACCATGCCGATTACCTGATTGGTCGCTGGCTGCTAGCGCGGCTGATGGGTAGGTGGAGCGGAAGCTGGGCCGGACGCCGCTTGCGTCTGGCGGCGCGCCTGCGACTGGGGCATAGGTTCCTGGCAAGGCATGGTGGCAAAGCGATCCTGCTCTCGCACATCGTCGGGCATATCCGCTCGTTCGTCGCATTGAGCGCGGGGGCGACGCATATGTCCTACCGGCGTTTTCTGGCGTTCGAACTGGTGGCGGCGCTGATATGGAATACCTTGTTCTGCCTGCTGGGCTATTTTGCTGGCACAGAGCGCGAGCGGCTGCAACTGGCGATTGCGCAGTTTGGCTGGGTGGCGTTCGCCGTGTTCATTGTCGCTTTCGCCGCCTGGCGACTGACACGCAAGCGCGGTCTGCTGGGCCGCTACATCCGGCAACGCGGCGCTATATCCGCCAAGAGCGCATCTCGCCATGCCTGATTTCGGCCTATTCTGCTGCTATCTACCCGTAACGCGCGCCTGTAGCATATGATGTACATATGTCCTTGCATGATATGTGTAGGGGCGGCGCTGGCGAGGTAAAACATCTCATCCTGCCAGCGCAGGGGGCAATCAGCGAGGCGAAGTGTATGGCGCAGCGCACATCACAATCCAAGACACAATCCAAGACACAATCCGAAACGCAATCTGAAACACAGGCCGAGACGTGGCGCACATGGGCGGCGGAGACGGCAGACGCCGACGACATGGCTGATGGCACGAATGACGACGTGACCGACGAGCCGCACGCCGACTACGAGTACAGCGCCGATGATGGCCCTGTGGATGATGCGCCCAACGGCGGCGAGCCGGAGTACTACGCTGTGCTGGGGATTGCGCCAGCGGCCTCGGAGGTGGAACTGCGGCATGCCTACCGGCGGCTGGCCAAGCTGTGGCACCCCGACCGCTATACCGCCGCCCCTGCGGAGTTGCGCGCCCGCGCCG
>JBDTAI010000426.1:0-2643 GCA_039924685.1 Ktedonobacterales bacterium | reverse complement strand
GTCGTTCGCATCGAATTGCATCGACGTAGCCCTCGGCGCCGCGGGAGGGGCGTTCGGTGCATGGGTCGCGCAACGGTTGAGTCGCCGGGTCGAACTATGAGGGAAGACGGAGAGGAGCCTCTCTCGGCGGCCCTCGCAAATGCAGACGACGACACAACGTCGCTCAAGGCTAAGGTCTCAGGTCGCGTAAAGCGGCCAAACTCGTAGACCTGCGACTCGCTTTGCACGTCGAGTGCGGCACGCGATGCTCTTTATAGAAAGCCATGCGCTTCGCGGAACCGGCCTTCTCGTCGATCTAGACGCGCGCCGATCGACGATCCGCAGGAACCGTTGCGCTCTCTATGCGCTTCTTGGAAGTCCCCTGACTTGCAACCAGGTTCGCAAATCTCCTCGATGCGGCGCAGACGGTATTTGAGCGTATGACGGTGAACAATCAGCCGCTCGGCGGCGCGCACACCATTGCCATCGCACTCCAGAAATATTTCGAGCGTATGCAGCAGGTCGGCGTCGCGGGTACGGTCGCTCTCGGCCAGCCGTTGCAGGCGGCGCGCATAGATGTTCTCGGCCAGCGCCTCTGGTGGCAGGGTATGCAGCCAGTGTAGCAAGCCAAGCTCGTCGAAGTGCGCCACGCGCCGCTGATCGCCAAGTGCAGGCAGTAACGCCAGCGCCTCCATCGCCTCCTCATAGGCCCGCTGCAATGTGGCCACCCCCTCATGCGTGCTGCTGGCCCCGATGGTCACGGGCGCATCGAGGAAGCGCGTCTCGGTGAGCAACCGCTGGCACACATCATCCACCGACTCGGCGCGTCCATTCTCCACCAGCGCCAGAATCCGCGCGGCGCGCTCACCCACCAGCGCAGCGGAGGGACCACGACGGGCGCCGCTGCGCACGGCCAGTTCCACGGCGCCGACATCATTCGCGCCGGGATCGATCACCAGCACGACATGCGGCGCTTCCAGCCGCAACCTGAAGCGGGCGGCTTCTTCGCGTAGCGTATTATCCTGGCGCACATCGTCGGTCAGCAAACGACTGATCAGGCGGCTCTCGGCGCGTTCCTCGGCCTGTCGTCCCGATTGATCGCGGAAGAGCAGCAGCGCGGCCACGGTGGCGGCATGTTCGATGGCGTGGAAGTCAAGCGGCTCCAGTTCGCGGACAGTGGCAATAATCCAGACGTAGCCGTAGATTTTGCGCGCCACCACAATCGGCGCCAGGATGCGCGCCATGGTCAGCCCCAGCGCGCGTGTCCGCTCGTCAGGGTCAATCCGCACGGGCGCCAGCGTGGAACGCACACGCGATATCACGCCCGCATTGCGCAGATAGTCCAGCAGTTGTGGCGAGCTACGCCCCTCCTGAATGGCGGCGCGACGGCTGGCGTCAATCTCGGTCTCGGCGCTGGTGGCCGCTGCCAGCACGGTGAACGAGAGGTCGTCAATCTCCACTGGACGATGCAGCAGGCCGCTCAATTCCTTTGCCACATCATGCAGCGAGCCGCCATCCAGCACCACACGAGTAAGCGAGCCGTGGATGGCCAGTGACTGTTTGTAGAGTTGGTACTGTTCGTTGATGATATGCTCGGAGACAGCACGCACAACATCCTCGAAGGGTATACGCCAGGGCAGTTCAATCAAGGGAAAGTTAGCAGTATCGGCGGCGGCGCGCATGGCGTCGGGCGCGTGTTCCAGATAGCTGCCCTCGGCGGAATGGCCCACGGCCACCACCATCCCCGCCAATCCCTTCTCGGCAAGCTCGATGCAGAGTCGGGCCTGCGCTTCGGGGTCGTCGCGGAAGCCATAGAGCGTGGTTAGCAGCAATTCACCGGCGCGTACCCACTCGCTGGCCCGGGGAATATCCACCACATGCGACCAGCGCACCTCGCGGTCCATCCCAGCCTCGCCCGCGACCACACGCGCCCCCGCAAACACTTCCATCGCCAGCACACGGCGCACAGTAAGCATGAGTCTTTGACCATCCAGGCGGAACGTTTGCGTCCGACGGGGGATGTGACGCGCCACAGCGTCAGCGCCTCGCCCGCCGGAGACCAGGTACATCCAGAGTACAGGTGAAGAAGAGGGTCCGCTTATCTCTCAGCCTATCACGCCAGCGGCTGATCGCACAAGGGGCGAGGGATTGCGCGGCTCCACCCGCCGATCCACGATAGTGTATGCACGCCAAATGGACACTGGCTGCGCCTGTTGCAAATATCCCACTTGTGCCTATCGGAGAGCAGTCAGTGCCAGGTTACGCTAGTTACGCTAACCTTGGAGCCAGGTGCATGTAGGCGCCATGAAGGGCGGCAAGCGCATCGGCAAATGTAGGATAGGTGCGCAGAAAAAGTGTGTGGCCATCGAGAAAGAACGAGAGGAAGAAGCGCGTCTGGGGTTCGCCAGCAACACCCCATAGCGATGGATCGCTATGCTGCACGCCGAGATATGCCTTGATGCGCCCGGTCGCATCGGTGATTCTGGCGAGACGGCGGCTGCGTCCCCAGGCGACCGCGCCCTGCGTCACATACTCCTGCGGCGTGGTGTCCCAGGCAGATGTATAGACTGCGGACCAGGTGATATGCAGGCCGGGAATAGGGGAGTTCGGTGAGTTGGGGGAACAGAGGAAGTCAGGCATTTCAGACGCATGCTGCTGCTCGCT
>JBDTAI010000425.1:0-2511 GCA_039924685.1 Ktedonobacterales bacterium | reverse complement strand
GCCATCCTCTCAGGGATGGTATTTTCTCTGGCGCTGGTGTTGCGGGTGATCTGGCTCTCACCGCATATTCTGGCGTGGCTGAAACCACGAATACTCGCACTCGCCGCTGTAGAGAACAAGTGGCGCGAGATCATGCCGATGCTCTATCTGCCACGCACGCCACGCAGCCTGATCGCCGTCTATCTGGGGTTGAGTGTCTTCGGGCTGGTGTTGCTGGGGATTACCGGCTATCTGGGTGGCGTGCTGGTGTACGATTACGGTCTGGGTACGCCATCCGGCGGACTGCTCCCACTATTCCCACTATTCCCACTGTAGGCATAACAAACAATCCCTTCACTTGCCCGTAACGTCGGTATCTGCCATAATGGCTTACAGGCGTCGGGAAAAGTCTCGCGCTTCCGTTGGGTAGGAGGGGTCTCATGTCAAACGATGAACATCCCATAGCGGCTCTGGCTACCTTAGCCGAACCCACCATTGCTACGCCTGCACGCCAGACGCAACTCTCCCTGGCAACTGACCCCGACACGGCGCCCAATGCCCCTTTGCCACATCAGCCATGGACCACCCGCCTGCCCCAGCCGGTGCGGGTGGTCGCGCATGGCTGGTGGAAGGTCTTTTTCTTCCTTTTCGTCGGCAACTATCTGGCCGCGCTGGTATTCTCGTTCCTGCAAGGCGGCTGGAGTGCATTGGTGATGACCCTGTCCTCCTGGGGCTTCCTTGCGCCACTGGAACGGACGCAGCCGCTCGCCTTCTAGAGTGTGTTGGGTGTGTTGGGTGTGTTGGCAGTGGTGGCGATGGCCGGGCTGACCGAAGAACTTACCGAGCGCCGCGCCGGAGTGGAACTGGCAGTCAGGCAGACGCGCCGCATCGAGGAGGCACATCAGACGGCGCAATCCGCCCAGGAAGTCGCCCAATCGGCCCAGGCCACCGCCGAGCGTGCGCTCTTTGCCGTGACGGTCAGTGCGCCCATCCCGCAGCCGCTCGGCCCGCCAGACGATGTGGCGCTGCTGCCGACGCCGACGCCGTTTGTGGGCCGGGCAGACGATCTCGCGTGGGTAGAGGAGCGGCTGCGCGCCCCAGAAGCGGGAGGTGCGTATGCGCTAACCGCGCTGCGGGGGCTTGGCGGCATCGGCAAATCGGCGCTGGCGGGCGTCGCCGTGCGGCAGGTGCAGCAGGAGGGGCGCTTTCCCGATGGGATCGCCGTCGTGCCCTGCCAGCGTTAGACCGACCCGGCTGAGGCGTTGCGTCGCGTGCTGATCCGCTTCGATCCCCTGCGCCGTGCGCCCGAAGCCACCGAACTTTCGCAACTTCAGGATGCGGCGCAGTCCACGCTGCGCGGGAAACAGGCGCTGGTCGTGCTGGATAACGTGGAACCGGAGCTGCCCGCGATCAGTGTCGTGGCGCCGCTGCGTAGCGCGGGACTGACCCTCTTGCTGACGGCCCGCCAGACGCTGCCGCACACGGTGGCATCCGCTGAGGCTACGCGCACGCTCGATCTGCTACGTGCAGAGGAGGCGCTCACGCTCTTCATCTCCGCCCTGGGTCGCACCAACGCCGACCCGATACGTCCTGCTGAACGCGCCGCCGCCGAGCGTATCGTGGCGGCGTTGGGCAACCACACGCTGGCGGTCAAACTGGCGGGCGCCTATGCCGCCGCCGAGGGGCGTGACCTGGAGGCGCTGGCTCGCGAGTTGGGGAACGCGGCGGGTGGCCTGACGTTGCCAGGGGATGACGAGACGCCCGAAGCGGTGCGGCGCACCTTCGCCCTCAGCCTGGACACCTTGCCCGCTGACGCGCAGCAACTCTTCGCCGGATTGGCGGTCTTCGCCACGCCCGAATGCGGACGGCAGGCGGCGCTCGCCGTCGGACGCGGGTTGGGCCAGTCGCATCCCGAACAGAGCTTGCATCTGCTGCTGACACGCGCTCTGGTAGACCCCTCCAACGATGAGACGCTGCCACAGGACAGCGACCGGGAGCGTCTACGAATGCACCCCCTGTTACGGGCGCTGGCCGAAGACCTCTACCATCGTTGGCCTCAGGCCGAGCAGGACGCAGCGGCGTTGGTAGCAGCACAATATCTAGCAAACTATGCGGAGACACACCAGACTGCAGATTCAGTGCTGGCCGCCGACGAAGGGAACTTGAGCGGGGCACTCGAATGGGCGCACGCCCACGACCATCCAGAGGTGGTGGTAGACCTCGCACATGGGATGCGAAAGTTTTGGGATGTGCGTGGGCGCTATGGTGAAGGCATGAGGTACCTGACTTGGGCTATAGGTGAGGCAGACCGCCATACTAACGCGACAACTGATGACCGTCGACGGGGAGCTGAGTTGGGCCTCACCTATTCGACGCTACTGTATTTTACAGGTCACGTAGCGGATGGTGCATTAGTTCTACAGCGAAGTCTGGCAGTTTTTCGGACGGTTCACGATCGTCGCGGCGAGGGCGCCGCACTCGGGCTTCTCGGCGAACTTACAATGGGTCTCGGACAAAACGACGCGGCGGAGC
>JBDTAI010000424.1:0-3862 GCA_039924685.1 Ktedonobacterales bacterium | reverse complement strand
AAGAGTTGCGCGCGCTCTACGAGCCATATGTCGGCGCGCTCTCGCGGCAACTGCTGATGCCCCTGCCCACCTGGCTACCCGCCGATGATGAGGTGGACGCCTGGCGCACCAGCGCCTGGGAGAACAGCACACGTTGATGCCTGCGATGTGGCAATCTGCAGAGCGTAAAGCAGCACAATCTGCCTCGCGGCGCCCTTGCGCGGTCCGGAGAAATATGGTATCATTGCTGCTGTCGCTAGCGTCTGATGCGCATCAAAAGCGTTCACCATACGTAGCGCGGGCCTCTAGCTCAATTGGCAGAGCAAGTGACTCTTAATCACTAGGTTGTGGGTTCAAGTCCCACGGGGCTCACCAGGCTATTCCTGACTATACCCAGGTGGAGAAGGACCATATCCAAAAAGGGATGTGGTCCTTCTCATGTTCACGTAGTAGCAGACAATCCCAGTTCCCCTCTTGACGCCCCTGGTAATTTGCGCTATCTTCTCACCTGATGGTTTGACTAACCTGTTGTTTTGACCAAATGGTTAACACAAAAGAGATCAGGAGAGGCGTCTATGCAGCGGGCGCTTGACAAGTCACGGGCGCGCAGCTCCGAGGTGACGCGCGAGGCCATTCTGGATGCGGCGGGCGCCATCTTCGCCCGCGATGGCTTCAGCGGCGCGCGGGTGGACGAGATTGCCACCGCCGCTGGACACAACAAGGCGCTGATTTTTCACTACTTCGACGACAAGCTGGGCCTTTATCGCGCGCTGATGTCGCGCACAAAGGAGCGCCTGTTCACGCAGTTCGCCGAAGCCTTCGAGCGTTTCTTCGCCGACGGCGCCGCGCCTGGATATGCCCAGGTGGAGGCGTTCGCCACCGAATGCCTGCATGTGATCTTCGACTACTATATCGCGCATCCTGAAACGACGCGCATTCTGGCATGGGAAGCCGCCGAGGGCTGGCAGACATTCGCCTCGTGCGCACCCGCCATGCTTGGCGACTGGCCGCAGCGCATCATGGACATGATCAAACGCGCACAGGAATCGGGTGTGGTCCGCGCCACGCTCGATCCCTATATCCTCTTCACCACGATGATGAGCGTTCCCCTGATCCACCTTGTCTCGCTGCGACGTTTCGCCTTGCAGTTCCCAGAGGCGGACTTCACCTCGCCGCAAGCAATCGCCCACGCCCGCGACCAGCTCACGGCGCTATTGTTAAGCGGCATGCTCACACCCACACAAACATCCTCACAAACATCCTCACAAACATCCTCACAACCCGCGACGGAGGCTTGAGACAGACATGCGACTCGACTACAAATGGCGCGCGGCGCTGGTCGTCGCGCTTGGACTCTTCATGGGCGTGCTCGACAACACGATTGTCTCCGTCGCGCTGCCGCAGATGCAGGCGTACTTCAACACCGACCGCGACACGATCACCTGGGTCGCCACGGCCTACTTTCTGGCGCAGGCGGCGATCATTCCCGTCACTGGCTACCTGAGCGACCGCGTCGGCTCCAAGTCGGTCTTTCTGGCGGCGCTGGCGATCTTCACAGTTGGCTCTGGTTTGTGCGTCGTCGCGCCGACGGAGGGCTGGCTGATCGGCTTTCGCATTCTGCAAGGCGTGGGTGGCGGCGCATTGTTTCCCACTGCCTTCGCCATCGTCTTCCGTGTCTTTCCGCCCGATCAGCGCGGGCCAGCGGGCGCGGTGATCGGCGTGCCAGTGTTGCTGGCGCCCGCCTTCGGTCCGACCATCGGCGGCCTCCTCACCTCCACCTTTGACTGGCGGGCGATCTTCACCATCAACCTGCCGCTTGGCGTGCTGGCGATTATCCTGACGGCGCTGGTGGTGCGTGGCGGGGCGGCTGAACGCGACGCCACAGGACAACTGACTGGTGAGGAGCCGCGTGATACAGGCCGCTTCGATGCGCCTGGACTGGTGCTGGCCATGCTTGGCTTCACAGCGCTGGTGTATGGCATCAGCGAAGCAGGCGTCACAAGCTGGAGCGATACCAAAGTGCTTGCCGCCGTGATTGCAGGTGGCGTTCTACTGATCGCCTTCATCATCATCGAACTACGCACAGCCGACCCGGTGATGGATATGCGCCTTTTTACCAACTACACCTTCACCATCGCCAACGTGCTGACCTGGGCGATTTCGGCGTTCCTCTTTGGCAGTCTGTTCCTCTTGCCGATCTTCTTCCAGAACGTCCAGGGGGTGACGCCGCTCCAATCAGGCGAGTACGTCATCGCGCAGGGGCTGGGCGCTGCGGTGGCGACCGTGCTTGCCGGTCGGCTCTACAACAGTGTCGGACCGCGCTGGCTCACGGTCTTCGGCTTTGTCATGGTCACTATCGGCACGTATGGCTTCACGCAGTTGACACCGACAACCTCGTGGCAATCGCTACAAGGGTGGCTGGTGCTGCGCGGCCTGGGACTGGGCTTCACCAATATCCCGCTGCAAACGCTGGCGCTCTCGGTCGTGAGTAATCGCGCGATGGCGCGCGCCTCGTCGCTCTCGAATGTGACCCGTCAGGTCTTTGGCGCCGTCGGCCTCTCGATTCTCACCACCTACTTCGCCACGCAGGCAAAGACCTATGGCGCCGCGCAGGCGCCGCAGGTGAAGGCGGCGGTGCAGCAGCATGTGCGGCAGCTCACGCAGGCAGGCGCGCAGGCCGCCGTCAAGCAGCAGGCGCAGGCGGCCACGCAAACCGCCGTGCAAGTGTATACCAGTGGTTCGCCGCATGATCCCAGCACGCCGCTGGGCAAACTCACCGCGCAATGCGCCGCGCCCTATGGCGCCGCCGCTGGTCAACACTCGACTGCGATCCAGGCGTGCGTCCAGACCAACACCCAGCAGTACGCGCAGCATTATGCGGCGCAGTACGCCGACCAGCATGGCGCGCAGATCGCCCAGCAATACGTCCAGCACTATGTGGCGCAGCACACAGCGCAACTCAACCAGTTTGCCACACACTATGTGCAGCAACACGTCTTTCCCATCGCGGCGACGCACGCTCTTAACGACACGTTCTGGGTGTCACTGATCGGCTGCGGCCTGGCTATCGTACTCGCGCTCTTCGCTGGCCGCGACCCAGCGGTCGAGGCGGCCAAACGCGCCCGCGCAAAAGGTGAGTCGGTGGCGACCCGTCCAGCCATCATCGGCGAGTAGCGGCAGGACCAAAGGGCCGCATCCCGCAACCGGATGTGGTCCTTTCCTCTATCCACTGCTATCCACTGCTATCAACTGCCACAGAGGCGGACCCCCCGTATGTCCACGCTACAACTCCCGCCAGAGGTGGCGGATACGCTGCGGTCGTTCTACACCTGCGAGGTGACGACGGTAGGCGCACAGGGCCAACCGATGACCTGGCCCGCGCTGACCTACTTCGACGAGGCGACCAGTCAGTTCTTCTTCGCCGTCTCGATTGCCTTCCAGGTGACGGCGCAAAGCGCGCACCTATCTGGCGAAGCGTGGAGCGCCCTGGCCGCCAATTCCCTACGCCGAGATTGACCGCGCTCTGGCTAAAGACGTCAAAGACACTCGCTGATTTCCGACGATGTGAGCGACGCCTACCGCCTGCACTATTGCCTACAATGCCTGCTGAGACACCCAACTGCTCCTGTGCGCTGGGCAACCACTGTGCCTGTAACGCTTCTGCGTACTGTTTGAGGATGTGATACGCAAGCGTATATCCCTGCGGCGCAATTCTGCGGCGCAGCATGGAAAGGAAACAGCACAGTGCTCAGGCGATCTACACAACATCCTTCACGTAGCAGACCCGCGAAACGTCCTCACGGGCTGCCTTCGGTTTGGCTCACGCCCGTTCTGCCGATTCTGGTGGCGCTGCTGGTTGTGCTGGCCGGTTGCGGGCAGACCA
>JBDTAI010000423.1:0-3233 GCA_039924685.1 Ktedonobacterales bacterium | reverse complement strand
ATAGACATCGCGGAACGTGGAGGCAATGCCAAGTGAAATACGAACTGCTCCCGTGCTCTTGTCATCAATACACCGGCGAAACTCATCCAGCGTCAGGCGGTCATGCTTGAGAAAGCAGGAGGTCAATTCATCCGCCGAGATGCCCAGCGCCAGTTCGCCGCCACCAGGGTTACAGAAACAGCCTGTGCGAAGCGAGATGTGCGCTGCATTTGCCCGCTGTTCAACGAGGCGATGATCGATGAAATGTCCCCGCTGGTCGTAAAAATTGAGCGTGACCGTGCCGCCGCGCATATCTCCATCCAGTGGACCATAGATACGCGCCAGTGGCGCGCCACTCTGATGCGCAAGCGTACTGAGTTCACGCAGGAGCCAACTCGTGAGGCAGCCAACGCGGGTGTGAATAGTATCCACCCCTATGCGCTGGATATACCGCAACCCGATGGTGACCGCTGACAGGGACAAATAGTTGAGCGTACCGTCCTCGAAGGCTTCTGGCCCGTCCTGGAAAAAGTAGCGGTCCCCTTGCACCGAAGCGACGGTAATCGTGCCGCCCGCAAACCATGGACGCTGCAATTTTGCCAGCGCCGATTTGCGGGCCAGCAAACATCCTACACCTGTTGGATAGCCAAACAGCTTATAGAAGGAGAGCGGCACGAAGTCGGGATGACATTGACTGAGGTCGAGCGTGTTACACGATACGAATGCCGCAGCATCTAACAGCACATCCCAGCCCTGCTCCTGCGCCAGTGGGATCCAATCGAGCGCATGCTGTACCCCTGAAAAATTTGATTGCGCTGGATAGGCAAACAGATTGTGCTGAGCAGGTCGCGACTCCTGTAAATGCGCAGTTAACTGCTGGGCGTCTATCCGCATATCGGGGGGCACGACGGGCGTATACAAGACGGTTGCCCCTGCCGCAGAGGCAAACTCGCGAATGCCATTCACGGAGTTGTGGTTATCAAAGGTGAGGAGAAACTGATCTCCTGACGTAAAGGGATAGGATTCTCCGACCAGCTTCAACCCGCCGCTCGCATTCTGTGTGAAAATGACCACATAGTCCTCTGGCGAGGCATGAAAGAAGGACAGGACTGCATCACGAGCCTCCTCAACATAGTGCGTGGACGCCATCGAAGTCGGATTCGACGAGTGGGGATTGCCAAAGACCTGCTCGTGCAGGAGCGCGAGATGGTCTCGCACCTGCGACTCGGCATAGAGGCCACCGCCCGTATAATCGAGGTAGATATGTCCCAGTTGATCCAGGCGCCCATATTCCGTTGCGCGTAAGGTGTCTAACTGGCTGGTGGCGCTGAACTCTGGCGCAAAGCTGAGAAAGCGCACCTCAGCCTCCGCCAGCGACCGTTGCGGCATGTCGTCCCCATGTCTAGTACGGCTTTTAGGGCTATTGCCCCCGTTGGCGCGTCTAATAGGTTCCAGAGCCACTGGCTGAGATGCGTCATGGTGCGCAGTCATGCGATCCTCCTGGTATATGCCTATAGCCGATTCGTCACTGGCGCTCGCTCATGGACCCGAAGAAAGGCACTCAGATCAGCATCCTCAAGTTCATCAGGACACGCTCAGGTCAGAAGGGACAGTCGCAACGATGTAACACTACCTATCATACATTATGCTTCGCTCATATTCCGCTTCGCTCATATCCGAGGGCAGCGCACAGGGAACACCGCTCCTCCACGCCGTGTGAGCGAGGAAGACATTCTGTTGCAAAATGGTCCGTGCGCGTTGTATTGGCTGTTCGCAACTCGCTAGTGTGGCGCATAGGTGATGACGGCGGCGCTGCCCGCTGGCAGGGCGATGGTGGAGAGTGGACCGACGACGGCTAGTGGTTGGCCCCTTGCTGGCGACCAGCCACCATCGCTGGCAACTGGGCTGCCTCCCAGCGTCACACTGGTTGTTGCGGTGATGGCGGGCGCACGCAGCCAGATCACGCTTGCCGCGCCATAGCTGCGGCTGGTGTCGAGTCGCACACGGGCGGAGTGCGTCAGGTCTTTGTTGATCAGGATGATGCGCAGTCTGCTGTCAGCCCCTACACTGGCATGCGCGCTCACATTCAGGCGGCTGCTCCCGGATGGGGTGAGCGTTACGGGCGACACGCGACCAGTGGCGGCGGCCTCGTGAAACAGCAGCATCGCGTAGTAGAGCGGCGTGGCGCTGCCATCGCTGTTGATCGGCGAGTAGTAGTTGAGGTGTGGCGGCCAGTTGCCACCGGCGTCGTTGGGAACGCCCTGAAGGTTGACGCCCGCCGCGCCCTGCTCTAGCGCCGTGAAGAGAAAGTCGGTCCCCCATAGCGCCGAGGCGAAGGTTGTACTCACCCCTGGCATGCCGCCGGAGCAATAGTTGTTGGTCTCGTTGATCACATAGGGCAGGTGGGCGCGCTGCGCGGGCTGGGCCACAGCGTCGAAGCTGCTCACCTCGCGGCTGATGGATGCCGCGCTCAAGAGGTCGGCAATCGTGGGGTGGGTGGTGGCGCAGGTGATGTAGAAGTGGCTCGACACCAAGGCTGCGTGCGCGCCTTCATCGCTCAGGAATGGCGTAATCCAGCCAGAGCCAGCGGTCGCGGGGCCGGAGATCGTCGTCTGCGGATTCGTCGTCTGGATCAGGTCGTTGTAGGAGCGCCACTCGGCGAGGAACTTCGCGTAGGGGATGTGATACAGGTCAGGCTCGTTGCCATACTCCAGCGAGAGTACTTTGTCTCGCCAGCGTTGCAGGATGTAGGCGCCCTCGGCGGCGTACAGGGTGGGATCGTAATGTTTGAGCGTCAGCCCCCATGTCACCTTCCAGCCCGCCCGTTGCGCAAAGGCGAAGAAGGCGTCAACCGTGGCCTGGGTCATGGTCGTGGCGAAGGATGAGCAATGGCCTGCACCATCCGGCGCCCAGGTGGTGGTGTCGAGTGTATTACCACCGACTCGCAGCGTTCCCGGTCCCAGGTTGGTAAAAAGTCGCAGCAGCGCAGGGTTCTGGTGGGCGAGATCGATCAGTTTACAGACATCACCGGTCTCCATGCCAAACCCCAGGAAATGCGGCGAAACAGCATAGGTCGTGTTGGCCGGGTTGACACTCACCGTCAGGTCCACTGCGCCCCCGTGGGTCGTCGGCTGCGTCGGCATGTTCGACAGACTGTGCAGCGCCCAGATCAGCGCCGCCAGCAACGCGCAGGCGAACAGAATGCCCAGGGCGCCCCGTTTCCTACCCACTGAGGAGCCAAACACGCGAGCGAA
>JBDTAI010000422.1:0-5133 GCA_039924685.1 Ktedonobacterales bacterium | reverse complement strand
ATGGCGTGTCGCGCCGCTCCTGGCGCGTCGTCGTTCGGCGCCCGCTGCGGCCTCTGCCGCACTTGCACATACGCAGACACATACCGCGCAACGCAGTAAATCTGTACCACTTGGCTGCTTTCTTGCTGCAGTGGTGTTCCCGCTGGCCTGTGCGCTGCTGAATCGCCCATCCCCACGCACCGATATACAACAATCCCCCACGAACGCTGACACAAACGCTGGCGCCGACCTTGCGCCTACCCTCCTCTCGACAGTGATTCTGTTGCGGCGGCTGACGGCGCCCCAACCCGACGATGCTACCGCAGGGCCAGCCTTTCAGGTCTCGGCGCTGTTCTACCGCCTGCTCTATGATCGCAACACCAGCCGATGAGTGTGAGGCGCTTTCACATACCTGGTCCGTACGTCGGCCATTGAGGTGATGGCCGCGATCCCTGATCGCGATCCCAGATAAGGAGTGTTCCAGCGTGCCGGATGCGCGACCGCCATCCAGATCAACCAAGCGGGCGAATTTGCCGAAGTCATCGAAGCCGTCGGGGATTGCGCGACTGCTGCGACCGCTCGTCTCGGCCACTCCCCCACGCCCGCCACGAGAGGCGTCGCCAACCGCCCCTTCCGAGCGCAGCAATGGCGCAGTCAATAGCGCCACCAGCGCCCCCACCAGCAGATCGCAGGGTGAGCATCTGGTTAGTGGCGGGCCACGCGATCTCTTCGAGCGACATCGCTCGGTGCGGGCGCTGGTGGCGCTGGCGATCACCGCGTTTGCGATCTACATCTTCAACGCCCTCTGGGCGGCGCTGGTGCTGGTTGGCGACGTAATCATCCTCTTCCTGCTGGCATGGCTGATTGCCTTCATCCTGGAGCCACTGTCGATCTGGCTGCGACGGCTGGGCCTCTCGCGCGTCGTCGCCGTCTCACTGATCTACTTGACACTGCTGATCGTGGTATCGGTTGGCGTGGCGCTGGCAGTTCCCGCCATCGCCTATGAGATAAGCGCAGGTGCGGCAATTATCCGCACCGACCTCTCGCCCGCCAATATTATCACCATCAACCGCTCGGCGGTCCAGACGCTGCAACGCTTTGGCATGCACCGCCCGGATGCGCAGAACATCGTCAACCAGGTACTCTCGCAGGCGCCCGGTGCGCTGCTGACCTATGCGGATAACGCCGTCGGCTCGGCAAGCCAGCTCCTCAGTTCGATCTTCACCATCATCCTCGATGCCACGCTGATCGTAATTCTCTCGTTCTATATGATGCTGGAAGGCGAGATATTGATCGAGAAACTGGTGGCGCGTACACCGCCCGCCTGGGTACCCTCCGTGCGGCTTTTCCAGAGCTATGTGGACCAGATTTTCGCAGGCTACTTCCGCGCACAATTGATCATCGCGGCGATCTACGCCATCTTCACCTGGGGCATCCTGGCGGCGCTAGGCGCTCCCGGCGCCTGGCTGGTGGCGGCGATCTCCGGCCTGCTGTTGATCCTGCCACTGATCGGTCCGTTCCTGTCAATTGCGCCGCCTGCGCTGGCGCTGCTGCTGCACACACCGACAAACGAACTGCTCTTCAAGGAAGTATTGCTGATCTTTCTGCTGGCCGCCGCACAACATCTCGTGCTCAATCTGCTGGCGCCGCGCATCTTTGGCCAGCATATGGGCGTGCCAACGCTGCTGCTCTTCGGCGCGCTGCTGCTGGGGGCCGCGGAGGGTGGTGTGTGGGGCGCCTTCTTCGCTGCGCCGATCATCGCGCTGGCCTATGCGCTGGCCCGCGTCGCTCACGATCGCTTCTCAGCCACCTCGCCACTCTACATGAACGCTGAGAATGGCGCGACAACAGGCGATGATGCTGCGGGCGACTCCAGCGAGGAAATCACCACACAGGCCGTCCAACTGACCTCTAATGGCGCAGAAACAGAAGGCTCAACACCTGCATCACTCGAACACCCCGATGCGCTAGGCGCCAATGACCATCCTGCTACGCAATCTAACCGATGAAACTGATGTGAAGGTCTGTCATAGTCCTTGTGCATAGTCCTTGTGCATAGGACGCCAGCGATGACGTGTTTTATGCCATTGCTGCCATAGCGCTGTTGTACCAGTTTCGGAGGAGATGTAGAGCCATGCCATTCAGTCCCCAGATTCACCAAAACAACGAACCTGACATTCCAACGGGGCCACTTCCCGCAATCGAAGTCCAGTCGGCAGGGTATCGCTCGACCATATACGGGGGTGAGGGTCCAGCGCGGGTGAATCTTGCCCTGATGTTTACCGTCACATTCAAGACACCGCCCACGCCTACAGGCGTGCTGACATCTTTTCTTGTGACGCCGCAGCTCACACCGAACGACATCACTATCCACCTCTACGATGACTCACTGCATGAAATATCGTATGCGGACGCCGAGTTCGAACTGATCATGCCGAACCAGAGTGGTGGCTTCCCCGGCATGTATCGTTTCTTTGCCAATGGCGTAGTGGATCTCTGCTGGTTTGCGGGCATCGAGATCACCTCGGCACATTGCACGTATGCGGCAAACGTCGTCGCGTTGCCCGTCAATGTCATACTGTGATCTGACACAGTGAGCGCCTGTCCGCCTTGACATGCCGCGATGAATCTGTGTACGTATGGATGGATGAAGCGCTCAACGCACACACATACAACACATGAAAGGCGGAGGACCATGACAACGGTGTCTGAGGGAACTATCCTCTGGGAACCATCCGATGCGCGCAAAGAACAGAGCGCGCTGAAGGCATATATGGGCTGGCTGGCGAACGAGTATGGACATACATTCACTAACTACGACGCGCTTTGGGCATGGTCGGTCGCCAGCATCGAGGAGTTCTGGGAGTCGCTGTGGCGCTACTTCGACCTGCGCGCCTCGGTTCCCTATAGCCAGGTGTTGACCGACCGCGCGATGCCACCTGCATCCAGTGTTTCCGGCGATTCTGGCGCGCACGATAGCGGCTGGTTCCCCGGCGCGCGGCTCAACTATGCCGAGCAGGTCTTCCGCAAGGCGACCGAGGCGCAGCCCGCGCTGATCTTTCAGCAGGAAGGACACGAACTACAGGAGGTGTCGTGGGGCGAACTGCGGAGCCAGGTGACGGAGCTGGCGGCGGCGTTGCGCGCGATGGGCGTGCGGACCGGCGACCGCGTGGTGGCCTACGCGCCGAACATCCCACAGGCCATCGTCGCATTTCTCGCTAGCGCCAGCCTGGGCGCGATCTGGTCAAGCTGCTCACCTGATATGGGCGCTGCCAGCGTGGTAGATCGCTTCAGGCAGATCGCGCCAAAGGTGCTCTTCGCCGTTGATGGCTATACCTACAACGGCAAACCCTTCGACCGCAGCGCGGTGATCGCCGAACTACAGCAGGCGCTGCCTACATTGGAGCATCTGATCCTGATCCCGTACCTCAACGGCGACTCGCCCGTTGCTACCCACGCGCAGCCAGAAGATACCGCGAATAGCGCCATCGTCACCCACCATTGGCCGACCCTGCTGGCGCATCCCGACGACACGACGACCGCTCTTGAGTTTACGCAGGTTCCCTTCGAGCAGCCGCTGTGGGTACTGTATTCGTCCGGGACGACGGGGTTGCCCAAGCCGATTGTGCAGGGGCATGGCGGCATCATCCTCGAACACCTCAAATCGCTGGCGCTGCATCTCGATCTGCGTCCCGGCGACAGGTTCTTCTGGTTCACCACCACCGGCTGGATGATGTGGAATCTGCTGATTGGTGGGTTGCTGGTGGGCTGCACGGTGCTGCTCTATGACGGCAGCCCGGCGCAACCGGACCTCGGCGCGTTGTGGTCTTTCGCCGAGCGCTCCGGCATGACTTTCTTCGGCGCCAGCGCAGCCTACGTCGCCTCGTGCATGAAGGGCGGCCTCACACCGGGCGCGACCTATGATCTGAGCCGCCTCACCGACATGGGGTCCACCGGCTCACCACTCTCGGTCGAGGGCTTTGGCTGGGTGTATGAACAGGTCAAGCCCGATCTCTGGCTGGCCTCGGTGAGCGGCGGCACAGATGTCTGCACGGCGTTTGTGGGCGGCTGCCCGCTGCTGCCGGTGCGCGCAGGCGAGATTCAGTGTAGGTGCCTGGGGTGCGCCGTGCATGCCTTCGACGAGCAGGGGACGCCGGTGATCGATCAGGTGGGCGAACTGGTGTTGACCGAGCCAATGCCTTCGATGCCGCTTTTCTTCTGGAACGATTCCGGCGGCAAACGTTACCGTGAGAGCTACTTCGAGCAGTATCCCGGCGTCTGGCGGCATGGCGACTGGGTGAAGATCACCCGCAATGGCAGCGTGGTGATCTACGGGCGCTCGGATGCCACCATCAACCGCCAGGGCATCCGCATGGGGACCAGTGAGATATACCGCGTGGTGGAGGACATCCCTGAGATACTCGATAGCCTGGTGGTGGACCTGGAATATCTGGGACGACCTTCGTATATGCCGCTCTTCGTCGTGCTGCTCCCCGGCGTGGAGCTAGACGACGCCCTCAAAGCGCGCATCAACGCACGCATCAGAGCCGCGCTTTCAGCACGCTACATCCCCAGCGACATTCACACCATCGCTGAGATTCCCCGCACGTTGAGCGGCAAAAAGCTGGAACTGCCCGTCAAGCGCATCCTGCTGGGTGAATCCGCCGCGAAGGTGGCCAATCCCGACTCGATGAGCAACCCACAGAGCATCGCCTGGTTTGTCGCGTTCGCCGCCGAGCGCGATGCGACATCATAGAAAGAGCCGGCGAGAGAGACGGCAGGCGGCAGGTCATGTGCCGAACACGGAGCGAACGCGCCTGATCGATAGGTGTGTATCACTTCCAGGCGTTATGAAGCAACTGCTCAGAAGCAGTCTGGTGTGATCCTTCTTCTACTCCCCCTTGACAACACTGCTATGCTGGGGCTACCGAACGCTCACATGCGTTCTGGTAGAGAACATCAGCAAACCAGCAGGAATAGCGTACCCTCCTCGATGCAGGCTAGAATGGCCAACGAGACACCACGGACAGCTGGGGCCAGTCGAGACACGATGGGAGTAGAGCATCATGTCAGCAACAGGCTTTGATGACACAGGGATCACGCTTACGCTCCGGCAGCGTGAGGTATAGCGGGGACTCGACCTGGGACTCAGAA
>JBDTAI010000421.1:0-3345 GCA_039924685.1 Ktedonobacterales bacterium | reverse complement strand
CGGCCAGCGTGATGGCGCGTTCGATGGCGCCCCTGTCGAGCGCGCGCCCCGTCACCCGATGCTCGACGGTGATAGCCGTGAAGACGACCGGCCAACCCTGCGAACGTTCGCCTGTCACCCGAATATCATACGCTGTCACCACTTGCCGTATCTTGCGCAGGATCGGGACGACGCTCATCCCAATGCAGCCACCCAGCGTCACCAGCAGCAACTCCATTGGGCTTGCGCCAGCCGCCACGTCGTCGCCGTGTGCGCTATCGAGTGGCAGTGTGTGCCATCCCGCCTCGTCGCCAGCAACACCCGCCGCCGCGTCGAAGCGATTGGCACCCAGGTCGCCACGATAGACCAGCCGCGCCGCCAGCGCATGTTGCGTCGCATGTGGCGCTTGCCCAGTCTCTTCCGCCATAGCGTGTTGCCCTTTCTCTATGCGGCATCCACAATTCGCCCTGAACGCTCCATGCAGAGCGTATCACACGGCTGACATGACCTCATCCCGAATATGCCTCTGAATCACCAGCCGGGCGAGACGCTGTGGCGCCTCTCGGTCGCTGGTGGCAACGGTGGCAGCGGTGGCGGAGGTAGCGGCGGCGCGCACATCCTGCATGGCAAAGATGCTAGCGCCGATCACCAGAACGAAGCCGATCAACTCCCTTACGATGAGCGGGAATGATCGGCTTCGTACAAAGTGGCGTCACTATGGATGTGGCGCGTCGGGTATGCGCATCTCCCTTACGGGACGTATGAGGCGGTCAAGAGTTCATATGTGACGGTGGGGCCGATGTGTCCGCCGATGACACCAGAGAGCGTGGTTGAGCCATACGTTCCCCCTATATATCCCCAGAGTGTTCCGGCTCCCGGTGTTGGCGCGTACAGATACGCATTGCCGGGTTCCGCGCCCAGATAGTCCCACTGGCTGGCGCCCGGTTTTAGGCGGAAGAAACCCAAATAGGTCTTCACATCCTGAATGATGCCGTTCTTGACCGGTCCGTATGGGCCATCGGCAAGCAGATCGCCATCGGCTGTGATAGTCAGCGCGCCAATCATATCGAGCGTGACACTCTGTGGGCAGGATGCGCCTGAGCAGGTTGAGACCACGGCAAGTCCTGGTCGTGCCTGCCAAGTCTTGCCGCCATCGGTCGAGCAGATCAGCAGCATGGCGCTGGCGTTGAGTTTTGTAGTGTTGTATCCCCATGCGCAGATGTGCCACGGCTGCCCAGCAACAGGCGCCTGAACTGCGAAGAAAAGCTGGGAAACGTGTGTAGCTGGTGGCACAATCGGCGACCAATGCGCGCCGGTATCGTCTGTCTCCCACAGACCAGCGAAGGTTGGGAGCGGTCTGGGGAGCGTCGTTGGCGTGGTCGGCGGTGGTATCGCATACAGCAACGCCAGCACATCGGAGCCATCTGGCGAAACCCAGAACCGCGAGACTTGGCCATGCGTTGCCAGCGCCTGATCAATCGGGCGCCAGGTCTGAAAGTTATCATGGCTGACGACGAGATGCGGCGGCGCTGTAGCTAATGTGGCATCACTTGACAAGAGATCGGCGAAGGATGCGGAGTCGGCGGTCGTCAATCCGCCTAATCCGCCCACAGCATCGGGCAGCTTTGTCCAGTGCGCGCCGCCATCGTCGCTGAGATATGTCCTGTCAATGCTGGCAGGAGTCGTTATATCCTGCCCCATGACAGTTGCGGTGACGCGCTGTGAGTCGCCGGTATCCACCTGCAAGGCGCAGTCACTCACCGATCCCACCCCCGGAAGCTGGCTCACGAGCGTCCAGTGGAGCGCGCGGTCATGTGTGACCCAGATGCTCAATGGTGCATGCGTCGGGCTTGATTGCCCATAGCAGAGATAGGCCGTATTGCTGTCCTGCGCCGAGACTGCATACGTCAGCACAGACTCGGTTGGATTACCCGTTGTCCCCGCTGGCAAAACGCCCGCTTGCCAGTTAATCGGCGCCCCGATGCGTGGGGCGCTTGCAGGAATGGCGGTCGGCGCTGATGCCGTTACAGTGCGCGATGTAGACCCCGTGTGCGGCTTCTGCGCCTGGAATTGCAGGATGCGCGCGAATCCAAGCACGATCAGCGCCACCACCGCGACAGCGGTTATACCGCCGATCAGCGAGCGCACAGGGCTAAATGTTCTGCGGTGACGCGGCACACCCGAAGATGTTTCAGTTTGTGTGGGCGGTTGTCGCATGAAGATGGGTTCCCTTTCCAGTCGGAGGGCGGCAGGTGTGCGCTGAAGTGACGGGCGAGCGGATGGCGTCTCTGGCAATCGCGCTCGCAGTCGCGCCCAGTCGCGCGCCGCAGTTGTATCAGGTGGAAGGGGGGCATCGGCATCACGCAGCGCAGCGGCGACGAACTGCCACTGCGCCAACTCCGCACGACAGGCGGCGCATCCGGCAAGATGGCGTTCCACAGTCAGCCGCTCAGGTGAAGTGAGTTGATCGGCGACGTAGTGGAGCAGGTGTGTACGGCAGGCAGCGCACGCTATTGGCTGAGGATTCTCGTGTGTCATGGCCGTGGCTCCTTGCGTACATGCTGGCTGTTTTGCTGGCTGTCGTGTTGGTCGTCGTGTTGGTCGTCGTGTTGCCGATGGGTGGTGTTTGTGGCGTCGGGCGGTGAGGGTGGTAGGGTAGCTATGGAAGCTGGCGGTGGTGATGTATCATCGCCTTCCACCTGACGGATCGCCGTGAGCAGCGCCTTCCGGGCATAGCTGATGCGGCTCTTGACAGTGCCAACAGGTGTTCCCAGGATGGCGCTTACCTCGGCGAGCGAGAAGCCCTGATAGAAGACCAGTTCTAACGCTTCGCGGTGCGGCGCCGAAAGCTGATGCAGCGCGCTGGCGAGCGTCAGACGCGTCATCACCTCGTCATCGTGCGCAGGACTGCGCCAGATCGGAGACAGCGGACGAACATCCGAGGAAGCCCAATCCTCGACAGGCAGCGGATCGTTGCGCCGTGCGAAGGAGCGCCGCGCCCGCAACGCCTGAAAGTGCGCGATCTGGAACACCCAGGTCGT
The DNA here is from genome assembly GCA_039924685.1 of Ktedonobacterales bacterium. GTDB lineage: Bacteria > Chloroflexota > Ktedonobacteria > Ktedonobacterales > JADMIN01 > JBDTAI01. Next base: position 325 of record JBDTAI010000421.1, on the reverse strand, counting down.
CACTTTGGCGTCGCCGCGATAGCTGCCAGCCGTGCGCCAGACGGCAAGAAACACCTCTTGCAGCGTGTCGTCCACCCCCGCCAGATCGCCGTCGAGTTGATGCCACAGATAGCGGCGCAACCGTGGACGCAACTGCTCATAGAGGGCGTGCAGCGCCTCGTCGTCGCCTGCCGCCACCCGCGCCAGCAATGCCTGTTGGTCGGCGGCGGCCTGGGTGTCGGTCACGTCTGGTTGTCGCTCACGTTCGTAGTGATCGGCGCGCATCAAGCGCGCGCCCAGCGGCGGGCGTTATGTTGATCCATCCAGCCTGTTCCCCTCGCCATAC
>JBDTAI010000420.1:0-4872 GCA_039924685.1 Ktedonobacterales bacterium | reverse complement strand
CGCAGTGAACTGGAGGCGCCGGGCGTGTATAGGATAGTGCGCGACGCCAGCGGCGCTCCGTTGCTGCTCTCGCAGGCGCAGAGCGTGGCGGTAAATGTGGCGATTGCGCAGGGGACAGTGGTGGGCGTGGCGCTCTACCCGCAGGTGATCCGCGAGTATCCCGATGGGGCGCTGGCGGCGCAGACGCTCGGATTTGTGCGCGCAAGCGATGGCGAAGGGCAGTACGGCGTGGAGCAGATCGAGAACACGGCGCTGGCCGGTCGGCCCGGTGTGATCTACACAGCGGTGGATGCGCAAGGCAACCCGATTGCGACCGCGCCGCAACGCCAGACGCCCGCCGTCCCTGGCGCCACTGTGACGCTGACGCTCGACGCCAACGTGCAATATTGGGCGGAGCAAGGGCTGGCGCAGGCGATCCAGCAGACCGGCGCCGACGGCGGCACAGTGCTGGTGATGGACCCAGCAACCGGCGCGATTCTGGCGATGGCGAACCAGCCGACGTTCGACCCGAACGACTATGCCGCGGCGTCGCTGGCGGACCTGAACAATCCCGCCATGAGCGCAGTCTATGATCCCGGCTCGACGATGAAGGCGATCACGATGGCGGCGGGCGTGCAGAACGGGCTGATCGCGCCGGATACGACGTTTCTTGATACCGGCTCGACGGTGGTGGATGGCGTGACCATCTCGAACTTCGACCACCATGGGCACGGCGTCGAAACGATGACGCAGGTGTTGCAGTATTCAGCGAACGTCGGCGCGATCTGGGTAGCCCAGCGCGTCGGCGCGACGCTCTACTACCGCAATCTGGCGGCGTTTGGCTTCGGCCAGCCAACGGGTGTGAGTCTGCCCAATGAGGTGGCGGGACTGCTGACGCGACCGAGCGCGCCTGGCGAGGCGGCGCTGACGCTGGCGGAGAACTCGTTCGGCGAGAGCATCGGCGTGACCCCGCTGCAAATGGTGTCAGCCTACGCCGCGCTAGCCAACGGTGGGCTGTTGATGCGGCCCTATGTGGTGGCGAGCGTGACGGCGGCAAATGGCGCTACGACGCGCTACGGTCCACACGTCATCCGGCGGGCAGTGAGCCAGGCGACGGCGCAGACGGTGACGCAGATGCTGGTAGATTCATCGCAGGTCAGCGAGGCGGAGATGTGGCGTGTGAATGGGTATCGCGTAGCGGCCAAGACCGGCACCTCTACGCCCGATCCCGCCGACCCGACGTTTACCTACGCCTCGGTGCTGGGGTATGCGCCCGCGTCGCATCCGCGTTTCGTGCTGCTGGTGAAGCTGGATCACCCGCATGATAGTATCTTCGGTGGCGCTGCCGCCGGACCGGTCTGGCGGGCGCTGGCGGAGCAGTTGTTCACTTATTATCGTATTCCGCCTGATCGGGCAAACTGATCGGGGTGGGATTGTAGGCAGGCGGGCGGTGGGGATCGTGGCCTGAAGGCCACGGCTAATCCCATCGGGCAGGACGATCGGGTCAGCATCACGGTAGCAAAGAGCATCGAAGGCTAGCGCGCAGGGGTGTAGGGGCGTCCGGTGGATGCGCGCTTTCAGTGACATACAACGGTTATTTCTATTCAGTGGCAAGCGGAACCTTCGGCGTTCCCATCGGTAAGACGGTGGCGGGCGCGCGAAAGGAGGCGGTACAATGATACGGCAGCAGCAGACGAGTGGATTGAACCCCTATGGGGCGCTCGGCGAGTATGCGGGGGGGATGCGCTGGAGCGCGCGACCTGAGCGGCTGGGGTCGGCGTTTGCCTGTGCGTCGCGTCAGACCAGCACCCAGTTCATCACTAGCGCTCCTGTTGCGCCCGTTGCGCTGCCGCCACTGACCAGCGCCCGCACAACGCGACGAGGGCAGCCGCGCTATGTGCAACCGCCACTGCCGGGGATGTCGCCGCGCGCTACGCACCGCCGCGCTGATAGTGCCGATAGTATGCCGGCATCAGCCGCGCCCGCCACATTTGCCACGCTGGTGGCGCCTGCGCTCACGCCCGCCGATGCCCCCAGAGCCTGTGGCTCACCCAGGTCGTCACGGCGCCGCGCCGCGAAGCCGGCCAGCGCCGAAAGCGCCACAATGCTCGATACAAGCCAGTCGGCTCCGACCACAGTGAAAGATACAGTGAAAGATACAGTGAAAGGTGGCAGGAAGAAGATCAGCGTGCGCCAGCGGTTCGGCGAACTGCGCGTCGCGTTGGCCGAAGGGTGGGAGATCGTGCAGCCGATCTTCGCGCGTCCGCTCTGGTCAGTCGCCGATGACTCCGCCAACGCCTTCAACTTTGTCTTGCAGCGCGAACACGACACGCGCCTGGTGATCGTGCCGGAGGGGCGCACCGTCACCCGCTTCATCCGCGACCGCCGCCTGATCGTGGACTATCGCCGCTGAGTGGTCCCTACCAGCGCAATGCGCTTCGCCATCAGAACAATCGAACAGGGTGAGACTGCCGACACGCCCAACGTGATCCTCACCCAGCCGCAGCGTCAGCGTCGCCACTGGCGAGAGCGGCCAGCCGCACGGCACACACCCTCGTCATCCACCGCAAGCCGTGGCATCGCGCCTACCTCTCGCAGTCGCGGCGCACAAGCAGCGCCTGTTGCTGGTTGCTACGATGCGTCGCCAGCGCCAATGTCACCTCATCCGTCGTACAGTTCAGCAGCTTGATCTCGCTATCGCGTTTGACAGGGTCCACCGTCACGATCACCCCGATCAACCGCCGTTCGCCTGCGCTATTCCGCGAGCCGAGCCACACGTCAATGCCGTCGCCATCGCCGCAGCGTGTGCCATCAAGGTAGCCATAGTCGAGCGGATAGATAATCTCTGGGTAGCGCGGATGCGTCGAGCCACGCGGACGATCAATCACGATCTCGCTCGATGCAATCAGCGCATCGAATGTCTGCCAGAACGTCTCATCCATCTGTTGTCTCCCTGTTCTTGATTAGCTGTTCAGCTACTGAGCGATGAGCAGAAGAAGTGTATCCACAGGGTCTCACCCTGTCAAGGGGTGTCGCGCCATTGACCATTGCTGATAGACTGGTGAGGGAGTGACGAGCAACGGGCGCTAGAGGAGGAGTTGCGTGGAGGCCAATACATCGTCAGATATGCCAGCGAATGCGATGGCGGAGCGATTGCCTGACGTGGTTGTCGCGATAGAGGATGCAGAGAACGTGGCGAGCGCCGCGCCAGTTGAGCGGCCCGCCACAATGGATCACACCTCCTGGGTGGCGTACTGGAAGCGGCTGGGGCAAATCTGGCGCACCGAGCCAGAGATTGACGCCGAACGCCAGCGTATCCTGACCGAGCGGCGACGCACACAGCCCAATATTGCGCGTGGCGCCTACCCCTTCGCAGGCGTGCAACTGGCCCGTGCCGACGTGGAGTGGCTGCTCGCCACGCATGACAATGGCGCCGGTCCCGTACAGTGGGAAGATGAGCGCCAGCGGGGACGCGAGGGACTCGATCTGCGCGGCGCGTTGCTGGCCAACGCCGATCTGCGACGTCTGCCGCTTGCCCGGCTGATTGGTGGCCTGACCGGCGGCAATGACGAGCAAAACGAGGCCGCCGCGCCCCACCTGGAAGGCGCCCGCCTTACCCATGCGCAGTTGCAGGGCGCCAACCTGCGCCATGCCCATCTCGAAGGGGCCGATCTGCACAACGCTCACCTGGATGCCGCATCGCTTACCAGCGCGTATCTGCAAAAAGCCATGCTACGTGAGGCGCAACTCCCCGGCTCCGATCTGCGTGAGGCGCAGTGTGCTGAAGCTGACCTGCGCGACACCAATCTGCAGGAGTGCCGCTTGCAGGCGGTACACTGTGAGCAGGCGCGGCTGGCGGGCGCGCATCTGGAAGGCTCGACGCTCGATAAGGCTCACTTCGACAACGCGCTGATGCAGGAGGCCCATCTCGATGGGACGTTCTGCCGAGGGACGTATTTTCCGGGCGCGTATCTGCCCAACGCTACGTTCGACGCAGCGTTCCTGTTGCGCGCCCACTTCGAGAACGCCCACCTCGAGGGCGCGCATCTGGCGGGGGCCGAATTACGCGGAGCCTATTTGCAGGGGGCCAACTTCTTTGGCGCGCAGTTCGATGGCAAACAGCCACCAGCCGAGGAGATGGCGCACATCGCCCGCTGGCGTCACTGGGAGAAGGCGCCGACTCGCCTGGCGCCCACCGATCTGCGTGGCGCGTTCTTCGATAGCGGCACGAATCTGCGCCAGACCGTGCTTGGCTCATCGCAGTTTGGCTATGCGCTGCTGGCGGATGTCGCCTGGAACGGGGCCAATCTGGCGGTTGTGCCGTGGTCGCCACGCAGGCGCGGTGAACGACGCGCGCAGAGCGTGACGCTAGGCGACGACACGCAAGCGCGTCAGCCGATTGACGCCGAGGGCCAGCGCAAAGACGCCCAGACGCGCTATGAGGAATACGAAGCGGCGGTGCGCGCCAACCGTCAGTTGGCGGTGGCCCTGCGCAACCAGGGTCTGGATGAGGACGCCGCAATCTTCGCCTATCGCGCCCAGCGGCTCCAGCGGCAGGTATTGCTGCGACAGGGTCGCTATGGCAGCTATCTGTTCTCGGTGGCGCTCGATGCGCTGGCAGGCTATGGCTACCGTCCCGTGCGCAGTCTGATCGTCTACCTGCTGGTGATCTGCGGCTGGACCGCCGCCTATTATGCCGTCGGGCAGGCGCTGGGGCCGCACCTTTCGCCGCTCGCTGCTCTGGTTTTCAGCGTCACCTCGTTCCACGGGCGCGGTTTCTTCCCCGGCGGCATCCCGCTCGATGATCCGCTGACGGTGCTGGCGGCCGCCGAAGCGGTGATCGGCCTGCTCATCGAGATCAGCTTCATCGCCACCTTCACCCAGCGATTCTTC
>JBDTAI010000419.1:0-2905 GCA_039924685.1 Ktedonobacterales bacterium | reverse complement strand
ATGCGTCACGGCTGTCAGGTCCGAGCGCCCAGACCCAGGTCGCCGTGATCTTCGAGTTGGCACGGCCAACGGAGATTGCGCCATTGATCGTGCAGGCATACGATCTTTCAAAACGTGAGAGTGAGATTATGCAGAGCGTTTTGCAGGGAGTGTCAACGGTAGAGATGTCGGCCACCTATCAGATCTCATCCAATACCGTACAGGATCACCTTAAGTCAATCTTCGAGAAAGTCGGTGTGCGCAGTCGGAGAGAACTGATCGGGCAACTCTTTGCTCAGCAGTATCAGCCCCGTCTCGTATCGGGACGCGACGTAGGCGCCACTGGCTGGTTCACCTAGGCGGCAATGCTGGCAATGCCCATGATGCGGTGTCACCAGTGTATCCTCTGAGTATTGCCGCCTTCTGAATCAGGCTCCTCATACTTCATACTTCACCAGTTCACCCAGGTGACGTTGAGTACCTAACAGGCGCTAACCCGAACAACATGGCCAACGCCCATCCCCAATCCGCGCTGGCGGGCTTCGTAGCACACGAACCACCCGCTTGAGAGCCTATAGGCTCAGGCTCTGCACTGTGCATCGGCCTTTTAAGGTCGCGATCCTCGCTGCTGTTGCTGCTGTTTCAGGCGCTGGGCGGCGTTGCGGGTGAGCGCGGGCTGCGACTTGCCGCCACTCTTCGCGCCGTTCGGTCGGGAACCGTTCGAACTGTTGGCGCCGTTCGCGGGAACATTGGGGCGCGCGCCTGAGCCGGGCTTGCCGTTGCGGCTGCCAGTCCCGTTGCTCCCCGTGTTCCCGTTGGGGCGAGCGGGTGGTAGCGCGGCCTTCTTCGCCGCTTTGGAGAGCGCATTCCCGGCGCCTTTGGTCTGGCCGCTAGCCTTGGCGATGGCGTCGCTATTGGTCTTGAGGTTCGTGGGCAGCGCCTGTTGCGGCGGCTCCGGCACGGCGATCTGCACTGGCGCGCGCATCGCCAGTTCCGCCACATGATGCTCGATCTCGCCTTTGAGCGTATCGAACGAGAGATACCCCTCGCGCTTGAACTCGACCAGTGGATCGCGCTGTGCCAGCCCACGCAGACCGATGCCCTGGCGCATCACATCCAGGTGGTCAATGTGCTCACGCCACAATTCATCCACCACTTGCAGCAACACGGCGCGCTCGAACTGGCGCATATAGAACGCGCCCGGCTCTGGCGAGGCATGCTCCTCAGCCGCCTTGACGACCGCTTCCTCTTTGTTCTCATATTGCTCGCGGGCCAGTCGTTGCGTCTCACTGAGCAGTGTCTCGCGCTTGAGTCGGTTGATCGGCTCAGGGAAGACTTCATCGGGCAGCACGATACCCCAGACGGCAAGCTGCTTCTCCAGCCCTTCCAGGTCCCACTCTTCGGGCAAATTGGCCTGCGTGTGTTCCGCGACGATGCGGCCTGCCTCACGCTCGATGATGGAGAGCACGCGCTCACGCATATCGGCGTGTTCGAGGATCGCCTGCCGGTCGGCGTAGATCACGCGCCGCTGCTCGGCGATCACGTCGTCATACTCGACCACGTTCTTGCGGATGTCGAAGTTGAACGCCTCCACCTTCGTCTGCGCCTGCTCCAGCATGCTGGTGACGGTTCTGTTCTCGATCGGTGTTTCATCATCCATGCCGATGCGGTTCATGATGCCCGCCACACGGTCGGCGCCAAAGCGGCGCATCAGTTCGTCTTGCAGCGAGACAAAGAAGCGCGACTCGCCAGGATCACCCTGACGACCGGAGCGTCCGCGCAGCTGATTGTCAATGCGGCGCGACTCGTGGCGTTCGGTGCCGATGATGTAGAGGCCACCCGCCTCGAGCACCTTCTCGCGGTCCTCGTCACAGATCCGTTTGGCCTCGGCCAGGGCTTCTTCGCGGTCCTCTTCGGAGGCAAACTCTGGGTCAATATCGCGCTCACGCAGTATCTGGTCGACATAGCCCTCTGGATTGCCGCCCAACTGAATATCGGTGCCGCGACCCGCCATATTCGTCGCCAGCGTCACGGATCCGCTACGGCCCGCCTGCGCGATTACCTGCGCCTCACGCGCATGCTGCTTGGCGTTTAGAACGTTATGGGGAATCTCCTCGCGCTCCAGCATTCCGGCAAGCATCTCAGAGATTTCCACCGAGGTCGTGCCGACCAGTACCGGCTGGCCAATTTCGTTCCGTTCCTTGATCTCCTCGACCACCGCGCGGTACTTGCCCTGCTCGGAACTGAAGATCAGGTCGGGGTAGTCGGTGCGCTGGATGGGCCGATGCGTCGGGATGGTGATCACATCCAGTTTGTAGATTTTGTTGAACTCTTCGGCCTCGGTGAGCGCCGTGCCAGTCATGCCTGCCAGCTTCTTGTAGAGGCGGAAGTAGTTCTGGAAGGTGATCGTCGCCAGCGTGCGGTTCTCGCGCTGGATCGAGACATTCTCCTTCGCTTCGAGCGCCTGGTGCAACCCCTCACTATAGCGCCGCCCTGCCAGCACGCGCCCGGTGAACTCGTCCACGATCAGCACCTCGCCGTCGCGCACGATGTAGTCTTTGTCGCGCTTGAAGAGCGCATGCGCCTTGAGGGAGTTTTCCAGGTGGCGCGTCAGTTCCATGTCATCATAGATGTTCTTGAGGTTGAGCATGCGCTCAACCTTGTCAATGCCCGCATCGGTGATGGCGACAGTTTTGCCCTTCTCGTCAATCACATAGTCGTCTTCAGGCTTGAGGCGCGGCGCCACGCGGGCGAACGTCTTGTAGAGGTCCACCGACTCCTCGGCCTGACCAGAGATGATCAGCGGTGTGCGCGCCTCGTCAATCAGGATGTTGTCCACCTCGTCAACGATGGCGAAGTTGAGCGCCCGCTGTGAGCAGTAGGCCAGATCGGGAACCATGTGGTCACGCAGATAGTCGAAGCCAAA
>JBDTAI010000418.1:0-5110 GCA_039924685.1 Ktedonobacterales bacterium | reverse complement strand
CAAGGCGCTGGCGCACATCGGCCAGAATTTCTCACTGGCGCTGACCAGCGACGCGGCACAGTGGCGCCAGGGTGTTCTCTGGTACAAGACGGCATGGCAGAGCGGCCATGCCAACGGCGCGGGCTGGCTCTCAGTCGCAACGCTCACCTTCACGGCGCCCCCTGCCAACGCCGACGCCTATGCCTCGTTCGACGTGCTTTCACCCTCCATGGCGAACTATCTGGCGAGCCTGGGCGACAATGTGGGCGCGGTGGTCTACGATGTGACACGCCATCAGTATTACACCTACAACGCCAACGGCCTCTTCATTCAGGCAAGCTCGGCAAAGGTTCCGCTGATGGTAGCATACCTTAACTGGATCGAGTCGCAGGGGCGCAGCCCGAACAGCAACGATCAATCCTTGCTGACGACGATGATCGAGAACTCGAACAACGATTCGGCGCAGGTAATCTACGATACGCTGGGCTATGACATCGGGTTGAATGCCTATCTGCGCAGCATTGGCATCAACGACTACCAGCCCAATTCCAATGGCTGGGGCTGGGGGCGCTGGTCGCCGCTCGACATGGCGCATATCCTGACGCTGCTGCAAGAGGGCAAGGCGCTCAATGCCTCGGACCGCGCCTACGCGCTCTCGCTGATGCGCAACATCGAGCCGGATCAGCGCATGGGCATCGGCGAAACGGCGCCAGCAGGGGCAACCTACGAGATGAAGGATGGCTGGGTGCCAAGCCCCGACGGTCTGTGGGCCATCAACACATCAGGGATTGTGACGCTCGGCAGCGAGACCTATATCATCACGGTCTACACTGGCGAACAGACCTCCTATGACGGCGGCTGGTACATCACCCGTCAGGTCTGCGGCCCCGTTGGCAAGCTGCTGGCGTGAGTGAAAGCTTTTTCACCTGCTGCTCGATGGTCGCCGCGAGGCGCTGGCGGTCGGGATAATCGGCAAGCGTGATCGGCTCGCCCAGCCGCAGCGTCACCTGCTGGCGGCGCTGTCCCGGCTGTTTGGGCGCATAGGTAAAACCGGCGGGCAGGATGGCAACGCGAGCATGGCCGTCACGCTCGGCCATCTGCGCGATTTTGGCGAACCCCAGCTCGAACGGCAGGAACTCATCGGGGGCTGTTTTGGGCGTCGCGTCGGGATCAATGTTGGGATAGGCTTCGGGGAAAACCACCAGGATGTCGCCGGAGCGCAAGACATCCACCGCCGTCGCCAGCGCCCGCCGCAGACAGGCGCTCGCCTCGCTCAACTGATAGGCGCTACGCCCATCGTACTGCCCGCGTCCGATGTTCCAGGCATCGGCGCGCAGCACACCCGGCCAGCGCGCCACGTAGCACATCGTCTCCAGCAGACGACGCTGCAACGGCGTTCGAGTCCAGTCGAGCGCGACCAGCAGGTGAACGGGGTAGCGCAGGCGGGTGAGCAGGATCGCGCCATCGTAGAAGTTGTGGTAATGGCGGGCGGCAATCACCACCGGCCCACGCGATGGCACATGCTCCAGCCCTTCGATCCGCACATCGAGATCGCGCCAGACAGGGAAGGCGCAGAATCCCCAGATGAGGACATGCGCAATCGCCTCGCTACTCCTGCCAACCCAGCTTTTCTTCATACGCTGCGTATCTGGCCTATCCCTGGCCCAGCGCCAGGCGTGGGCTATCCGAACCACCAGCGCGACCTGCGCGTCGCGCCCACAATGCCAGCGAGGCGGGCGCCAGCCCCAGCACAACCGCCAGGATCAGCGGCGCCCACAGGCCCGCGCTCAGACTGAGCAACATGGCGAACACCATGTTGGCGGCGTACATGCCGAAGGGTAGCCAGGCGGGCAGCGTTCCGGGCCGCACATTCGACCGCCAGAAGAAGCGGCTGATGCCCATGAAGATGAAGCCTACCGCCGTCCAGCCCACGAAGTTCTGGATCGGCATACCGTAATAGGGACCGCTGGTGTACCAGTTCCAGAAGGGAAATACTTGGTTGCGCACCATCGCCGGATCGAGCACAAGGTCCCAGGCGGTGAGGAACCACGCGCCCAGCAGCAGCGTCCACCCCGTCCGTCCGCGCACAACGCCCAGCGCACTGGTGATCACGTTCGCCAGCAGATACGAGGTGAAGCCCATATAGAACCACGAGAGCGGAATGGTGAACGGCACGAGATCGAGGATTTTGTAGCCAAGCAGGTTGGTGTATTCATAGTGACCGAAGGGATAGCCGGTGCTGGTGCCGATCAGTTCCGCCGTCAGCGGCAGCAGCGTGGCGATGGGCAGGAAGATCAGCGTCTTGCGCACGCCGACATAGCGCAGCCCAAAGACGATCATCGTCGCCGCGCCAAGGAGGATATACGCCACCCCGCCATACTGTGAGCCATAGGGATACGTCTGCTGGATCAGCGGATTGCTGCTGATCAGTGTCGGGTTGCTCATAAAGACCAGCAAGCCCGTCACCGCGAAGGCCAGCAAGAAAATATGCGCGCCGTACAGGATCGGTGTAGCGCGTGTTCCCGCACGCCGCCAGCCGGACAACTGTGACGGCTGGGCTGTCTCGGCGCTGGTTGTCTCGCCCATCTCACTCACCTTACTCATGTCATGCTACCTTTCGCGCCCTCCGGCCATCCCGGCCATCGGCTGAAGCCGAGCCTCTGGGCCTTGCAGGCCACAAAGCCCGCCTGCGCGGCCTGGAGATTATCCCTCACACAATAAGAACACAGGAATATACACTCAGCGCGGCATAGCTGGCGTCGTTCGTACAATTGCACGTCCCCGCCAGCTATGCCGCCGCCGCAGCGCCATCACCCACAGCCGAACCGCCACGGGCGCATCGCAGAGCGGCGAGAACCAGAAGCTCCACGGACGGCGCACATAGGCTCGCGCAATGCCCGCCAGTGTGCCCAGCCGCAACGCCAATAGACCTGCCAGCAGAACCGCGGCGCCACCCAGCGCCAGCGCCTCCAGCAGTGCGGGCGCCCGATGCGAAAGCGCCAGCCAGCCACCATACGTCGCCAGCGCCGCCAGTGTGGGCAGCGGCGCCGCCTGGGCGAACGTCACTTCCAGCAGTCCCAGCCAGCCTGAGAACCCAAAGTAGCGGTCGCGCAGAGGCAGCGAGCGTGTCCAGTTGCGCCAGGTCTCGCGCCAGCCAGCATACATGCGTGTCGAGACGAGATCGCCCGCCTCATAGAAGCCGACCGCATAGCCGCGCGCGGCCAGCAGCCGCGCCAGCGTAACGTCCTCACAGATGGACTCGCTCACGGCGGCAAACCCACCGACCGCCGCCAGCGCATCGCGCCGCAGCAGCATACACTGCCCGTTGGCCTGAACTGCGCGCACCCGTCCTGTGGAGCGCCCAGGCGCCCCGAAGCGATAGACCAGCGTGGTGAGCAGCGCTGGATGCAGCAGCGCCTCGCCCAGTCCTTCGATGCGCTGGCGGGTGGCCACACTCAAGGCCACGTCGCCACTGCGCCAGGCGTGCGCCAGCAGTGCATCGGTCAGCGGCGCGGCGGGGAACACATCGGCGTCAATCGTCAGCAGCCAGCGTGTAGACGGATCTGACTGTAACTCGCCTACATGCAATCCCCATGCCTTGCCGTTCCACTCCGGCGGAATGGGGCTGGCATCGAGCAGACGGATACGCGCATCACGCGCAGCATACTGGGCCACCAGCGCCTGCGTGCCATCGCTCGACCCGCCATCCACTACCAGGATGTCGCGCGCCGCCGGTCCTTGCGCCAGCAACCCATCCAGGCATGGCGCCACTCGCAGCCGCTCATTCAGCACAGGCAGCACGATGGTCACCTTGTCATCCACGTTATCAGCAGCAATCGCGCCGTCGGTCGCCGCAATGGTCACGCCGCCGGCCGTACATATCAGCCGCCACGCGACCCGCGCGCCAAACGCCCCTTCCAGTGCGGCCAGCGCCAGCAACGCAAATGACCCAACCACGCGACAACGCTCCTGGATTGTTGGTATGAGAGGTAAAGAACAACACATGGTATGCTGCAGATTGTAGCGATTAAGGCGATGAAGAGGCTACGTCTGCGTAGAAGCTTTGCATATAGCTCGTGAATGGTTACGTGTGACACATCTCAGCCGACGTGTGTAGCGTCCGTATCCTGGCTGACGACATCTTCTCTGGCAATAGCGTAATGCTGGCGCTCGGCCCAATTGCCCTCGAAGTCTTCGTCACGGAACGTCCCCTGATAGGCCATGCCGCTTTTCTGCATGACCCGCGCAGAAGCGGTGTTCGGTGTGTCACATTCTGCGACAATGTGCCGGGTTCCCAGAATAGCAAATTCATAATCAAAGGCCGCTCGTAGCGCATCAGTCATATAGCCCTGTCCCCAGAAGCGCCGGTTGAGCGCGTAGCCACATCCTCGCGTCCCTTGTTCTGCGGTTTCGCCGCTCCCACCAATGAAAAGCCAGCCGATGAGAAGTCCGCTGCTCCGTAGCGTCATCGCCCAGTTGTCGTGCCAGGGATGGAGGTTGGTTGCATCCTGAACCATCTTTGCCAGCCATTGGCGCCGCTTTGCCTCATCCCAGGAGGCGAAGTGCATGTACTGTGTGACAGCAGGATCGGTGACAATAGCATTGAGATCGTCCCAATCGGCCAGCGTGAAATCGCGCAGCACAAGGCGTTCAGATTCAAGCACTAGCATGGTATCCCTCCTCACGTTGTTCACTGAAGTATATCAATAAAAAATGCCACCCTTCCTCTTGCGTTCTCGACAGAGGGGGCGGCATGGGTGTGTCTGGGGGGTCCACCACACAACACAATATGGGAGCATGTTTCGTGCCAGACGCGCGAAGACCCTGCATCAATTCTCGCAAACTCGCACTGGCAGGTGCGCTAGGGCAGAACGGTCCGCCAGTGCGCGCCACCGTCGGTCGTGCGCTCCACACTCAGCGGATATGAGAGCGCCACATACGCTGTCGTGGCGCTATCCTGGCTGATCGCCAGCACACCAGGATGCTGGCCCGTCGTCGCCGTCTGCGTCCAACTCTTGCCGCCATCCTGTGTGCGATAGACGGCGGTTCCCATCAGCCCATAGGCGTGTAGGGGCGCGGCGGCGCTTGCCAGTACGGCTGAGAATGTATCCGTCTGGTCTACCAGTGTGAA
>JBDTAI010000417.1:0-5754 GCA_039924685.1 Ktedonobacterales bacterium | reverse complement strand
CTCTCCGCGCTCTCCACGCTCTCCACGCTCTCCTCGGCCTGGTCTGCCGCAGGTGCGTCGTCAAACGCAGTCTCTGTAGCAGCGGCGCCAGTTGTGGCGATTGCACCAGGGGGAATGGTTGTGCGGGCATTGAGCATATTATCGGCTGCCAGCGGCGTATCCTCGCCCACCGCCTCGACATGCGCCAGCGGGTCTGAGGCGAACGCCGCCGCAGTGGCGCGCAGGAGGGCCAGCGCCAGCAGCGCATCACCCGCCCAGGCGATGCCCACCAGCGGCACATTGAGCGTCGTCACCCCCAGCGCGGCGGCTGAGATCACCTGCTGCGACGCAAAGCCCGCCAGCAGGGGTGTTCCCACCAGCGATGCGACGCCGACACACCAGGCGAAGAGCGTGAAGGGCTGCAATTTAGCGCCGAAAGCGCGTGGTCCGGCGCTCTCTGGTTCGATGTCGGCGGCGAGCGCGCCGCCCGCTACCAGCGCCGCCGTGGCGGCTCCCAGGCCCAGCACACTCGTCGCCAGCAGCAGCGTCACACCCAGCGCGCCCAACGGCGCCCCGACACCCAGGCCGAGCAATCCCCAGCCCACCTGTGTCACCGCCAGCAGCGCCACCAGTGAGCGTCCATCGCGCCGCCCCAGCGCCAGCAAACCGCACACCAGCACACTCGCCGCACCCAACACCGCAAACCCGACCCCCGATGTGATCGGTGCCGCCGGACTGAACTTCGGCCAGCTATTGTCGCTGCCCTGCACGATGGCATAGGTGCGCAGGCCGACCAGCAGTGTCGCCGGAAGGGCCACCAGCGCCACCGTCGCCACACCGGCAGGCGTGGTGAATGATGCGCGCCGCCGCACCCACAGCAGGAACGGGTACGCTCCACCGGCGCAGGCCAGCGCCAGCGCATAGCCGATCACATGCCAGACGGTGAAGCGTGGTTGCCCGCCGAGGTCAAAGAGGCGCGTCGCCTTCACGGGGATGGCGGCCAGCAGGGTAATCGCCAGCCACACCAGCGGACCAATCGCCATTGCGCCGAGGCCAAACCAGTCGAGCGTCTCAACGCCACTGCCAAGTTCGCCAAGCCCCCATACCAGCGCGACAAGCAGAAGCCAGGTGAACGCCAGCCAGAGCAGGTTGTCGGCAAAATTGAACGACAGCGCCACTGATTCCAGCGCCAGCGCCAGCGTCAGCCCCACCCATGCCCAGCGTGGCAGCGATTCAGGATTGGCCAGCCAGCCAGTGAAGCCCCGGCGCATCGGTGGCATGAAGCGCGCATCAGTGGCGGCGCCATCCCGCTCGCTAAAACCGCTTGCTCCGCTATCAACGGGCAGTGCGCCTGTGCCTGTGCCGTTACCGTCGGCCTCGCTCTCGCTCTCGATGGGCGGGGCCGCGCGCCAGGCTATCCAGAGCAGCAGCGGCGCGATGACGAACACAATGCCACAGGCGGTGTAGAAGCTCAGGCCATCAAGCCGATAGAGCGGGGCAAACCAGACGCCCGGCGCCCCCAGTAATGCGACGAGCGTGGGAACATCCCTCGGCAGATCGGGGGCCAGCAGAAGCACGCCGACGATGGGCGCCAGCGCCCCCAGCACGACCAGACCAAGCGCCACCGGCGGACGCGCCAGTCGCGCCGCGCCCAGGGCAGCGAGAATCAGCCCAACCACCAACGGCAACAGCGTCAGCAGGGCAAAAAAGAGCGTAAGCGCCACGGGTGTTCCCCCTATGTAACCTAAGTTGATGATCACTCCCAGCCGTGCAAGACTGGAGCATGGACGCTGACGATAGGCGCCCTTGGCCTGAAAAGGCCGGAGCACGGACGCTGGCGATGGACGAACGCCTGCAAGCACGTTGCCTGTTCAACGCAACCAGCTAGAGATCGGCGCATTCAAGGCAGAGATCGAGCGCAGTCAGCAACAGCGGCGCCTCGGCCAGTGTATGTCCGGTGAGCAACTGCGGCAATGCGGCAACCGTGGCGGCGCAGGGCGTGGTGAGGCGTAGTAGCTCCACACGCCCCCGCGCGCTCAATGCGATCTCCACGGTCACTGGCCCATGTGGACCCTGCACCGTCGCACGTCCCTCGGCGTTGCGTGGCGCCACGTCTGTCTTGATGGCGCCGTGAACGTCATCCAGCCGGGCGAGGCAAGCCAGCGCCAGCGCATGACTGACCATCAAATCGTAGGCGGCGAAGCGCAGACTCGCCCCTACATCCCAGCTATCACCCTGCGCTGGCGCGTCAGCCTCTTCGGGCCACGCCGACGCGGGCAGATCGCGGTAACCGTCCAAGAGCCGCTTCACGCGGCGCAGATCGCCGTTGGGTGTCGCGTCTGCGCCAATGCCAGGCAGCCCCAGCGCCTGTAGCTGCCTGAGCGGTGTCGCGCCAATCTTCGCGGTTGCGCGCCCCAGCGGACCACCGGCTGTGGCCACACGCCAGCCGTTCACAGCGGGCGCCAGCCGCTCCAGTATCTCACGCAGTGGCTCAAGCGTCAGGTCGAGCCGCGCGCCGCCCGGCTCGGCCACCGCCCAATAGGCGCGCTCGCCGGTGCTGCGCACAAGCGCCGCGAAGAGGTGTTCGCGCTGGTCCAGCGCCGCATGCCAGAGGGCGGGCAACTCGGCGGCGTGGGCGCCCTGCCCCAGCGTCCAGAGCCGCGCTAGCAGTCGCGCCACCTCATTGAAAAGCGTGCGTGTCAACCGTCCGCGTTGGGATGCCTCCGTCTGGGTGGCGTCCTCGATGGCGAGGCAGAGCGCCTGCCGATAGGTCGCGCCCGCCAGCGCGCATGATCGCTCAACGATGGCAAGCGCATCGGCGATAGGCTGCCCCTCCGCTAGCGCGGCGATGCCCCGTCGGCAATAGCCCATCTGTGGCGGCGCGACCTCGCTGATCACATCGTCACGCAGGCGCAACGTCAGCGCGACCGGCTGCGACAACGCCGGATGATAGGGTCCCAGCGGGAAGATGATGGCGCTCGTGCGGCGCTCCTTTCGATCCTTCAAATCCAGCAATCCAGCAGGAAGCCAACATCCAGTGACTGGCATGTAGCCAGAGAAGCATGGGTGGCGCTGGCGCAAGACAGATGCGAGACACACTTGGGGTGAGTATAACATGCCTCTCCGCACCGCACAATCACCGATTTTGGCGTATGTGATAAGCGGGGATGCTGCAATGCGACGAATTTGCGACAGTCTCGTGACGGGTTTGCCATACGCCGCCGCTATACTGACAATCAGGCGCGCATACAGGTTGCGGAGCGTTGTCGCTTGCGATGCGCGTGACGGGGTGAGCCGTGTGAGGAGGGGGCCATGCAGGCCATGCAGTACGCAGAGGCACAATCAACTGGGCAGCGGACATTTTTGTGGGTTGTCTTTGGCGTGGTGATCGCCAACTATCTGGCGCAGATACCCTATTACCTGCATCTGTACTACTTCCCGCATCATGTGCCGCCATCACTCAGCGGCTCACTGCTGTTGGGGGCTACGCTCGTGTGGTTTTTGGCGGGGTGGCTATTGCTGGCGCGTGGTGAGCGGCTGCTGCGGGCTGGCTACTGGCTGCTGCTCTCATTTCTGCTGGTGGAGGTCGTCTTCTATGCCAGGAATATGCTGACGCAGGTGACGCATGGCTATCCGCCGTTCATGCACCTTCAGGCGCGCGACCCGGTGTTGTGGGTTGTCTTTGCCATCGGCTACCTCAACATGATCTGCGGCGTCTACTTCCTCTGCCATCTCGTTCGCTACTCCTCTTCGCTGGTAGCGTCGCATCCGCAGCGGAGGTGATATGTCGCCAGGGAGCCAGTACGTCATGCGCCATGCGTCACCGCGCTTCCAGTCTGCTACGCACGGCTACTACGCCTTACTCTACCACACATCAAGGCTAGCGGCGCGGGCGGCGACTGCTGCGTGGGCGCGGATCATCGGCCTCGTCATCGTAGTCGCTGTAGGCGCCACGAGGGGTCGGACCGTGGGAGGGTTGGTACGCCGAGTCGTAGGTGGAATCATACGCCGAGTCGTAGGCGGAATTGTAGGTAGAGGGCGATTCGTCCTCGTCGCCCCAGTCACCAGCATCGGTAGCCGCTCCTGCCTTGCCCCAGAGTGATCCGCCCGCAGCGGGCATGGCTGCGCTTCTGCCTGTCATGCCCGCTGCCTCGGCCAGCCGCGCATTCAGGCGGGCGCGTGTGCCATCCATTGCCGGGCGCTTTGTCGTTCCGGTCGCTACGGCCTCTTCAGTCTTGCTCTTGCGGGGGATGAACGTCAGGATGATCGCCGTCAGCGTCAGCGCCAGGCCCGTGCCGAAGTAGAGCAGGCCGATGGGCCAGCCGGGGAAGGGCAGTCGCGCCAGCGCATGGAAGCTCCCCGTCAAGCTCCCCGTTCCCGCAAAGGCCGCAGTGAAGAAGACAGCGCCGAGCAGGCTCACCAGCGCGTTCTGCCAGGTCGCGCCAGCGGTGATTGCCCGCCGTTCCACGCCATCGAAGCCCGTACGTAGCGCCTGTTGGCCGCCCAGCGCCGCCACGCCGTTCGCCACACCCAGCGCAAACGCCACACCCAGCGCCAGCGCCAGCGAATTGACGTAGCCCAGCGCCGCCAGCGCCAGTCCGCTGAAGAACAGCCCACCGAGCAGCACGCCGCGTCCGCTACGGGTCGTCAGCAGCGATGCGGCGAATGCGCCACCGAGCGCCTGCCCGCCTGCCAGCGCCGCCAGCAGCGGTCCCAGGTAGAACGAGGGCAGTTGTAGGCGCGCCAGCACATAGAAGACATCGAGCGTGGCAAGCCCGCCGCCGATGAAGGCCAGCGCGCCCAGCCCATAGAGCGCCGTCACGCTGTCGCGCCGCAGATTGGCGACACCCAGCCCGGCGCGTAGGTCGCCCAGCGCCTGCCAGACGGAGCGTGGCCCCTGCTGATACCACTCTGGCAGCGCCAGTTCGCGCAGTCGCTGCGATTGCTCCTCGTCCATCTCATCCGCGTCATCCTCAGCCTCGGCGGCGAGATGGGCCCGCGCGACGGCCAGTAGCTCGTCGCGGGCGCGTTCATCCGGCGCGGCGGTGGCAGGCGTGACGGTGAGGAAGGCGCGTTGCCGCTCCGGCAGGGCATCCAGGAAGCCATCCGAATTGCTGCTGAGCAAGTAGCAGATGGCGGCGCCGACGCTGATGAGGATGATGCGCTCGCCCAGCAACACAAAGAGGACCATCGCCAGCAGCGGACCCAACACGGCGCCCAGCGCGGAGCCGACATAGAGATCGTTGGCGACAAGCTCCGGCTCACCAGGGGCAAGACAACTGCGCGTGGCGGCGACGCGCAATCCCTCACGCAGTCGTCCACAGAGCGCGATGGCGAAGAGCAGGCCATAGATCACGGGATAGATCGTGCGGAAGTGCATCACGATCAGGCCAAGCGCAAAGAAGGTGCGCAGCCGTCCCAGCCAGCGCAGCGCATTCCCCGGCTCCTGCACATTCTGGAAGGGGACCGCGAGTGGACCAGCCAGCAGCCAGGGCAGCCCCAGCGCCAGCGCGCCCCACAGCACGCTATACGGCGAACTGGTGAGATAGGCCAGCCACATCAGCGCGCCGACGCTCAGGATCGCATCGCCAAAGAGTGACGCCACCTCGCCGCGCCAGAGATGTCCCGCGTTGCCATCGTGGAAGAGCGCGAAGCCGTGGTGTTTGCGCGTTACGGCCTCCAAGTGCGCCGAGGTCATGCCTGCTTCAGCGCCGCCATTCCATGCGCCAGGAAGCTGGCTGGAGCCGGTGAACGGAGCCATGCCCATCCCGGCCT
>JBDTAI010000416.1:0-6019 GCA_039924685.1 Ktedonobacterales bacterium | reverse complement strand
AAACTGGCAAACTGGCGGCACAGGGAACACAACGCCGCCTGCGGTGTACGGGACATGGGTTAGCGCTGGCAGGGAGATTGTCCAGCATGCAATATCTACGCACGTCTGATCTTGCCAAAGCGGTTGGCGTCCATCCCAATACCGTGCGTCGCTATGTGGATCGGGGCATCTTGCCGCCTGTCGAGCGCAGCCCTTCAGGCTACCGGCGTTTCACCCCGCGCCACCTCGATTACCTGCGCCTGGCGCATCTGATCTATGGCAGGCAGTATCCTGGCAAAGCGATCTTTCAATTGGGCGTTGAGATTCTCCAGGCCGCCCTCAGTGGCGATCTGGGAGCCGCGCTGGAACTCGCCCACCGGCGTTTGGCGCTGGTGCAATCAGAGCGCGCCCAAGCCGAAGTCGCCGCCGCTCTGCTCGAACGCTGGGCATTTGGCGCCACCGCCGATGACGCCAGCCAGCCGCTCCAGATTGGGCAGGCGGCCCATGTATTGGGTGTGACGATTGATATATTGCGCAGCTGGGACCGCAACGGGCTGATCGACGTCCCACGCGACCCTGCCAACGGCTACCGCCGCTATGGGGCGCGCGAAATCAGCCGTCTTCGTGTCATTCGCCTGCTGTCCCGCGCTGGATATAGCCTGTCCGCCATTCTGCGCATGCTCATCCAGCTCGACCGGGGTGAAACGACCGATCTGCGCCACGCGCTCGATACTCCGCGCCCCGATGAAGACGTGTACCTGGCCTCCGACCGCTGGCTCTCAACCCTCAGCGACCAGGAACAATCCAACCATACGATCATCGCGCTGGTTGAAGAGTTCATCCAGAAACAGGCGACCAGGAATCGCTGACACTGCCATCCCACCGCGATCACAACCCTCCCTATGGGCACCAGGGTTATAGAATCGAGATTGGAGACGGAAAAGCGTATGTGCCCTCTCCCGTCAGCTTCCCTGGAGGTCAGATGACTGCTCACATCACTGTTCGCGGCGCCCGGCTGCATAACCTGAAAAATGTCACCCTGACGATCCCCAAGTACCAGCTCGTCGTTCTGACCGGTCTCTCCGGTTCGGGCAAATCCACCATGGGCTTCGACATCCTCCATAAAGAGGGCCAGCGCCAATACATAGAATCGCTTGGCATGGTTCCCTTTGGGCTGGCGAAACCTCCGGTTGACGCTATCGTCGGGCTTTCGCCAACGATCAGCGTGGACCAACATCTCACCAACCACAGCCCGCGTTCCACGGTTGGCACTACCACCGATGTCTATACCTATCTGCGCGTGTTGTTTGCCCGCCTGGGACATCGCCCCTGCCCAACCTGTGGCAAAGATCTCCCGCCTGTCTTCGGCTCTGCCAACGCGGAGTGGGAGGGTGAGGCCGGTAACGAGTTCAACAGCGACTCCAGCATGGACGACGATGGCGCCGCGCCAGAAGGGAGCTTTCCCTGCCCGCAGTGTGGCGCACCCGTCCCGGAGATCGGCATGGCGCATTTTTCCTTCAACAAGCCAGACGGCGCCTGCCCAACCTGCACAGGATTGGGCAATGTCCATCAGGCCAACATCAAGCGCCTGGTTGACGAACACAAGAGCATCGTGGATGGCGCTGTCGCCGGCTGGGACACCTTTCACATCACCTACAACACCCCCATCTTGCAGGCAGCCGCTGCCCATTACGGATTCGCATTCGATGTTGCGCTTCCGGTTGAAGACTACACGCCGCCGCAACACGACCTACTGTTCTTTGGTGTGGAAAGCCCGCTCTTTCGGCGTCACTTCCCAACCATCGCGCCACCAACCATCGTCCGCCAGGGGCGCTTCGAGGGCGTCACCACCAATCTGCTGCGCCGCTATGCCGAACATATCCATGAGCACATCCATGAGGCTGATTACCGCGACAAGCTGGAAGACTTCCTGATCACCCAGACCTGCCCCGACTGCTCCGGCGCCCGCCTACGGCCTGAAAGTCGGGTCGTGACCGTCAACGGGCAGACCATCATCGCGCTCTCACGCCTATCACTCGGCGACCTCGGCGCCTGGCTAGGCGATCTCCCCACGGTTCTCAGCCCTGATGAATTGCTGATCGCCGAACCAGTTCTGGTCAATCTGCGCGAGGGCATCGCACGGCTGACGGAAGTTGGGGCCGGGTATCTGACTCTGGAACGCGCGACACCGAGCCTCTCTGCCGGTGAGGCCCAGCGTCTGCGGCTGGCGTCGTTGCTTGGCTCAGGGTTGAGCGGCGTGCTCTACGTGTTCGACGAGCCAACCATCGGGCTGCACCATCGTGACACCCACCGCCTGATCGCGGTCCTTCGCCGCCTGCGCGATCTCGACAACACCGTCCTCGTCATCGAACACGACCGGGACATGATCGCCGCCGCAGATTATGTGGTGGACTTTGGCCCAGGCGCTGGCAAGCATGGCGGGCAGGTCGTCGCCGCCGGCACACCGGCGGAGGTCGCCGCGCAGCCAGCATCGCTCACCGGCGATTATCTGGCCGGGCGGGCATCCATTCCCGTCCCGCCGCACCGCCGCGCGCCGAATGGCAAAGCGATCACGATCCGCGGCGCTCGCCAGCACAACCTTCAGAACATCACCGTGCGTCTGCCGCTGGGCATGTTGATCGCGGTGACGGGGGTATCCGGATCAGGAAAATCCTCGCTGATATTCGACATCCTCGACCGCGCCTTCCGTCAGCGTCTGTATGGCGCTGGCGACGTACCAGGCGAGCACGACGCCATCGAGGGCTACGACCATCTCGACAAGATCATCACTATTGACCAGGCCCACCTCGGGCGCATCCCGCGGTCGAACGCCGCGACCTATTCTGATACGTTTACCCCGATCCGCGAGGCATTTGCCGCGACCCCTGAAGCGCGGCGCCGTGGGTTATCCGCCCGTCACTTCTCGTTCAACGTGCCGGGTGGGCGCTGCGAACGCTGCGAAGGAACAGGCGTCCTGACCATCAACATGCAGCTTCTGCCCGACGTGGATGTGCGCTGCCCAGCCTGTCATGGACGCCGCTTCACCCGCGAGACGCTCGCCGTGCGTTACCGCAATCACACCATTTCCCAGGCGCTCGATCTGACAATCGAAGAAGCTCTGGCGCTCTTTGCAGATGTTGCCGCCGCTCGCTCCCGCCTCCAGGTACTCTCCGACATCGGCCTCGGCTATCTCCAGCTTGGTCAGCCCGCCATCACACTTTCAGGCGGTGAGGCCCAGCGCATCAAGCTGGCGAAGGAACTCGGTCGCCGCGCCACGGGTCGCACATTGTATGTACTTGACGAACCGACTACCGGCCTGCACCTGGCCGATACCGCCCGCCTGTTAGGTGTGCTTCAGCGGCTTGTGGAAGCTGGCGCCACCGTCATCGTCGTCGAGCATAACCTGGAGGTGGTCAAGGCTGCCGATTGGGTGATTGATCTTGGACCGGAAGGCGGCGCCGCTGGCGGCAAGCTGATCGCGCAGGGAACTCCTGAGCAGATCGCCCAGACTCCCGGTTCATACACCGGTCAGGGCTTGCAGGAAATCTTGCGGGAGACGGCGTCGCTTTCGGCAATTGCTGCCCACACGAGCGATGGCGCCGCTAAAGGCCAGGAGCAAGACCAATAGTACATACATGCAGTTACCAGCCGCGACGGGTAAGGGAGAGCGCCAGCGAAAAGGCGCCGACGAGGATGCAGCCGAGCGTGACGACCGCCAGCCAGACAGCGCCCACCATGCTCATGAGAAAGAGTGCGAACGCCTCGGTTGGATAGATGCGGCTCGGTAGCATATTCGCCAGATTGAAGACGATTACCACCAGCAGCAGCACTCCGCCCCACGCGGCGACCAGCAACCCGATGCCCACCAGCAGCCGCCAGAAGCGCAACAGCCGGGGGGGATGCGCTATATCAACCGCAGCAGTGATGGACCTATGATCCGGTTTGGGGGCATTGAGGCGATCCGTGCGGTTGATGCGTAGCGCCACAATGCGCCCACTCCAAGTGCTGAGTTTAGGCTTGCTGCGTGTATTGGCCTGGCGGGTGGGCTGATCGTCCTCAGTGCTGGGATACGCCTGTGCGGTATGCGCGGCAAACGGTTGCTCAGGCTGGGCAGGCATTTGGGTAGGGATGGGCGCAAAACCGTTCATCGCTCCATCCACCTCACGCTGCACGTCTGGCGACAGATACGGCTGAAAAGGAACATGCGCGGGCGCAACAGGTGACGAGAACATGTCATCGCCACCCAGCGATGCCCGCAGATCACCCATCTCGCCCATCATGGCTCCTCATCACGCGCCAGTCATGCTCAATCATACACCGAGTGCGCGTCGTTTGCCCATCAAGCCTACACGATCATACGTCCATCCGTCAAAGCCTATGGGGCAAGCGGGTATGCGCTACGCCTCGCCGCGTGTGGCGCCCACCTGCGGACGGTGGCCGTTCTGCTCGCTGTGGCCGTCGTGCGCGCTCAGGGTGACGGCGAGGCGATCAAGGCCAACATGCTGGTCGGTCTGCTCGATCTGGTCGGTCTGGTCGGTCTGGTCGGCCACGGCTACCTGCCCATGCTGGATGGCAGCGGCCACAAAGCCCTTGAAGAGCGGATGTGGGCGCGTCGGGCGGCTCTTGAACTCGGGGTGGAACTGCGTGCCGACGAACCAGGGGTGATCGCGCAGTTCGACGATCTCCACCAGGCTGTTGTCAGCGGAGCGTCCGCTCACCAGCAGTCCGGCGTCCTCCATGCGGCGGCGATAGGCGTTGTTTACCTCATAGCGATGGCGGTGGCGCTCGAACATGATCGGCTCACCATATGCCTGCTCCACCTTGCTCCCCGGCGTCAGGCAGCAGACCCACTGGCCCAGCCGCATTGTGCCGCCCTTGTCGGAGATGTGGCGCTGGTTGGGCATCAGATCGATCACCTTGTCGGGCGCTTCGGGGTCGAACTCGGAGCTATTGGCATCGGTGACACCCAGCACATGACGGGCAAACTCGATCACCGCTACCTGCAAGCCCAGGCAGAGGCCCAGATAGGGAACCCTGTGCGTGCGGGCATACTCGGCTGCGCGTATCTTGCCCTCAATACCGCGATGACCGAATCCTCCTGGCACGACGATACCCGCCGTAGCCGCCAGCCGAGGCTCATACTCGTCCCAGTTGGTCTCCAGCAGTTCCGAGTCAATCCAGTCAATCTCCACGTCGGCGCCCTGTGTCCAACCCGCATGCGTCAGCGCCTCCACAACGGAGAGGTAGGCGTCATGTAGTTCCACATATTTGCCAACCAGCGCCACCCGCACAACAGGCTTCTGGGCGTCAATACGCGCCACCAGCGTCCGCCAGTCGGTGAGATCGGGCTGTTGCGCCTGCTGGCCAAGCCCCAGCTTTTCGATCAGGAAGTCGCCCAGTCCGGCGTCTTCGAGCATCAGCGGCACCTCATAGATGCTGCTGGCCGTCACCAAAGGGATCACGGCGCGGCGCTCGATGTTGCAGAAGAGGGCGACCTTATCGCGGATGTCGTCGCTGACCGGATAATCGGAGCGGCAGAGGATCACGTCGGGCTGGATGCCAGCGCGCAGCAATTCCTTGACGCTATGCTGGGTCGGCTTGGTCTTGAGTTCTTTGGTGGCGCCGATGAAGGGCAGCAGCGTCACATGCAGGTAGATCGCGTCGTCGCGGCCCACATCGTGCCGCATCTGCCGGATCGCTTCGAGGAACGGCTCACCCTCGATGTCGCCCACCGTGCCGCCAACCTCCACCAGCACCACGTCGGCGTTGGTCTGCTGCGCCAGTGCGCGGATGCGCTGCTTGATCTCGTTGGTGATGTGCGGAATCACCTGGATGGTGCCGCCGAGATAACCGCCACGCCGCTCTTTGCCAATCACCGCGTTATACACCTGGCCGGTAGTGATGCTGCTGGCCTGGCTGGTCGCCTCGTCGGTGAAGCGTTCGTAGTGGCCCAGGTCAAGGTCGGTTTCGGCGCCGTCTTCGGTAACAAATACCTCGCCGTGTTGAAACGGGCTCATCGTGCCGGGGTCGACGTTGATGT
>JBDTAI010000415.1:0-6120 GCA_039924685.1 Ktedonobacterales bacterium | reverse complement strand
GCTGGCGCATACCTCGATCTTTGATGTGGAGGTGATGGCGCCGGAGCAGATGGAACTGGCCCAGGCGCTTCAGGCAGAGGCGCAGACTGCCGCGACCACCAGACGGCGTGCGGCGAAATCTGCGGGTGGTGGAACTGGTAAAGGTAACACGGCGCCGCAACCGCACAGAGGCATGAGGCGTAAAGAGCTTGAGATGCATACCACAGGGAGCGCCGAAACTACGGGCGGTACAGACAAGTCGCATGGCGATGCGCCCGCATCGGAAAATCCAGTGACACTCCCCACGCTCTTTCCACCCGATCCACAGTGAACGGCAGTGAACGGCAGTGAACGGCAGTGAACGGCCACACGGAGCTTTAGCCCCAGCCCGAGCTTGCTCCGGCCTTTCAATGGCGCGAGTCGGTGGTCAGGGCTGCGTGCGTGTCAGTCACTCGATAGCCCTATCTAACCCAACCCGAAACCCAGCCAGAGAGGCGTATAGATCATGAACGACGATGGCGAGAAGAATGTAGGCGGCGCCTGGCCAGAGCAGTCCGGAGCGAATGGCGAAACACCCAATGCCGCAGCGCAGAACAATCATGGTGATACCGATCTGGCGCTGAATGATGATGTGGCGCTCGAACTACAGGCCCGTGAGGCGCTGGACGCCTTGCGTGAGACGATGGGCGATCTCGGTGGGCGTGTGCGTCAGGCGATTCAGCACGCCGCTACCGTGTGGGATGAGGTGGCTGAGGCGCCTGAGCCGCAACTGGGGGCTGTCTCGCATGACGATGAGGTGCGCGCGCGGGCGATCACACGGCGCTGGGTGAAGCGCGACGTGCTGGTTGAGCTGGAACTGCCCTCCGCGATGAGTGTGACCCGCCTCCTCGATGCGGCGGTCTGGCGCGTGGAACTGCGCGAGCGCGGCGAGACACGCGAACTGACGCAAGCGAGCGAACCCTATCGCGGCGCCACCCCACCACTGCCGGGGCCGACGCTGCCGCTGTGGGACTATGACTTCGCCACGCCTGAGATCGAGGCGGGCGAACGCCGCGAGCGCATCGCTGGCGCTGAGGTGGTCGCGGCCTGTGGCGCCTGTCACGGATCGGGCCATCGCAGTTGCGCCGCCTGTGAAGGCCAGGGCAAAGTTCCCTGCGCGAACTGCCACGGACGCGGTCGCCTGAAGTGTCCGCGCTGCCGGGGTCGTGGGCAGATCGCCGATGCGAAGGAAGAGCGTCGCGCCCGCGCCAGCAAGAGCTACCTGCACGTCCACGCCGAGCGGATGGCAACGGATGCCACCGAGCGGCTTGCCGATTTCGCCGAGACACTGCGCCAGGAATATGGCGTGCCGCTGCCACCATCCGCTCAGTGGGCGCCGACCGCGCCCGCCTCCGGCAAGACGATACCCTGTCCCG
Organism: Ktedonobacterales bacterium; assembly: GCA_039924685.1. Lineage (GTDB taxonomy): Bacteria > Chloroflexota > Ktedonobacteria > Ktedonobacterales > JADMIN01 > JBDTAI01. The sequence goes on along the minus strand of JBDTAI010000415.1, from coordinate 4,726 downwards.
ACTGCGTGGACGGCACGATCCCTTGCCGCGAGTGTGTGGACGGCAAGGCGGTGTGCAAGGCCTGCACAGGGACAAGCTATACCGAGTGCTCGGTGTGCGCGGGAACTGGCAAAGTGCTGCGGCGGCGCGAGATTGCGCGGCGCTTCGATACACGCATTGGGGGCCGTACTCTGCCAGCCGAGCCAGCCGAGGCCGATGAATGGTTCAGTGAAGCAATGCTGCGGCGCAGTGTGGGCGAGGAGGTCTGGGAGGGCGATGTCACGCGGGCCGGCGAGTGGAGCGAGACGCCGCCGACGGGCGTTCCGGCGGGCGTCTGGGTGATTGCGCGGGCGCTGGCGCGTTCCGCCGCAGCTGAGAGCCAATCGGTTGCCGTCGCCACTGCAGAGCCGCACGCCGACGAGCCTGAGCGCCGGGTGATTGCGCGTCGCCTGAGACTCAGTCGCACGCCGCTGACGCGCATCAACTATACATATAGCGGGCGCCCGTATAGCGTGGTGGCAGTCGGTGTGGTCGGCTCCGAACGCTTCTGGACAGAGACATTTCCGCCGCGCTGGAGCCGCATGAGCCGTTTTGTGCGGGCGCTGGCGCGCGACCTGAGCGGCGACATCCGCCCTACGCCGCCCACGTCGCTAGGCCGCCAGACAGGTGAAGCCCGTATCACCACCATCACTGAGATGGCGCCCTCCGCCGGCAGTGGAGGTGAAGGGAAGGGCGCCATCAGCGACCTCGACGCCTACCGCGCTCGCCGCGCCGCTGGCGACGCATCCACCGATGCGCCTGACACCGCGCCGAACACCGCGCCGAGCGTTCCCGTCCGCACGCCGCATGCAGGTGACGCCGAGCAATAAGCCTACTCGGTGAGGGCTTTGCTGGCGACTTCTTGTGTGTAGAAGGTCAATACGTCGCGGGCAAGCGCGATGATGCGCGCGCGCACCTCTGGCGGATCAATCGCCTCGACCAGCGTACCCAGGCTCAACAGGCGTCCGGCGGCGGCCTCCGCATCGTCGAAGTGCAGGGTAATGATGCGGGCGCCGTGTTCGTCAGGCGCCGCCTCATCCAGCAGTGGGCGGATGCCGTCGCCAAAAACCATCGGCAGCAGCGCGACACCCTGCTCGGTGGCGCGCAACGTGACGGGGCAGCGGCTCCAGCTTGCCTTGAACGATGCGCTCCACTCTGCCCAATACTCCGCCAGGTGGAAGTCGGGCGGGCGGAGAAATGGCTCGTTGGTGGGCGTCACCGCCAGCATGCGCGAGATGCGAAACACCCGTAGCTCGGCGGATTCCCAGGCTTCCGCTGTCCCCTGCGCATCCTCTCGCTGTTCTACTCCCGTTCCAGCGGGACACTGGCGCGCCACGACATACCAGACGCCCGCCTTCGCCACCAGCCCCAGCGGCTCGATGATCCGTTCGACGATCTGCCCCTCGCTCTTGGTATAGCGAATGAGCAGCCGTCGATCCTGCCAGACGGCATCCTGGATCGCACGCAGGTGGTGGGTTGGTTCGCCCATCTGCGCCCAGCCGGTCGCATCCAGGTGCAGCCGTTCGCGGGCATGTTCCGCTCCCTGTCGTTGTGCGGATGGCAGCGCCAGCAGCAGCTTTAGCAGCGCCGCCTCCTGTGCGCGGCCTAGCCCCAGATCGGCCAGCGGCCCCGGCGCGGCAAGAAAGAGTGTTTGCGCTTCCGGTGAGTTCAAGCCGGTAAGCGTCGTGCGGTAGCCATCCATCAGCATGCAGCCGCCACCCGGCCCACGCTCGGCGTAGACGGGGACGCCCGCCGACCCCAGCGCACTGAGATCGCGGTAGACGGTGCGCTCCGAGACCTCCAGCCGCCGCGCTAGCTCCTGCGCTGTCAACCGGCCATGCCGCTGCAACAGCAATAACATCGAGAGCAACCGATCCGCCCGCATACGCTCCCCCAGATGAGCAATTCGAGAACATCACCGGAATCGCATTTAGCGGCGTTCTATCAGGCCGAGAATGTCCAGGCCGAGAATGTCCAGCCCTGATTGTTCCAGCGCATCACTCAGTTCATCGCCGATACGCTCTTCGAGCACCGCCCGTTCTGGGCTGCCAACTGGCGGCAGTGCGCCTGCTAGCTGATCAGGCGTCACGTGCGTCACGGAAGCTGGTTCTACCAGATGCCCTTGCTGACGCATGATCGCCAGCAGTGCTGTTCTTGCTCGCCTTGCATCGCTGTTTTGTTCTTCAGAAGGCGCTGTCTCGTGTGGTGTTCCTTGCTGGGGCTGGGCGGAGAGCGTCTCGGCAGCCAGTTCTTCAAGTGAGACATGATTCGCAGCGCCAGCCGCCTTCAACGCCGCGTACTCAGCATCTGAGATGGAAATGGTGATGTTTCGGGACATCGGGACGAGCCTGTCGGATGGCGCCGCTTCTAAATATGGCGGCCATATGGAGTGTACCACCGGATAGTATTTTCCGGTTGCTCACGACTTGCCGCGCACCAGCGAGGCGGCGATGCCGATGGCGCAGATCGCGGCGCAGACCAGGAACGTCACCTGGAAGGCATGGGCGAACTGGCTTTCGAGTGTGGCGACCGGCGCCAGCACATGCGCTCCCTGTCGCTTGATCGTCAGTGCGATGCCCGCCGCCGAACCGCCCAGGCTGGCGAAGACCGCGCCCGCCAGCGCCACGCTCAGGCTCTGGCCCACGACACGCCCCGTCGCCAGGAACCCCGACGCCACGCCCTGTTGCCCACGCGGTGCGGCGCCCATCAGCGCGCTATTGTTGGGCGACTGGAAGAGCGCCTGCCCCACGCCAGTGAACGCCAGCCGCCAGATGATGTCGAACAGCGAACTCTGCGCATTCAATTGGCTGATCAGCACCAGGCCAATGCAGGCGATGGCCAGCCCACCCGCTGCCAGCCAGCGCGTGCCGATGCGGTCGGCCAGCGCGCCACTCAGCGGCGCCAGCGCAGCAATCGTCAACGGCAGCGGGGTCAGCAGCAGGCCGGATTCGATGATCGAGAAGTCACGCAACTGTTCGAGATAGAACGGCAACATGAAGCTGACGGCAAAAAGCGCCAGAAAGCTCAACACCAGGCTGAGGTTGGCCGAGGCGAAGACACGGTCCTTGAGCAGTTCGAAGCGCACAATTGGGCTTTTCACCCAGCGTTCCACAAAGACCAGCGCCACCAGCGGCACGACGCCGACGATCAGCGCAATGATCAAGCGTGGCGAGGTCCAACCCCACTCCTGGCCAAAAGAGAGGCCCAGCGTCAGCGACGCCAGCCCGACGCCGAGTAGCACCGCGCCCAGCGGATCGAACTGGCCCTTGTTGCGTTGCAGCCGCTCTTTCAACACACGCAGGGTGAAGATCACGCCGAGGATGCCGATGGGAACGTTGACATAGAAAATCCAGCGCCAGGTGAGCGACTCGGTGATGATGCCGCCCAGCGTGGGACCAGCGCTGACGCCCAGCGCCACTGTCAGCGCGTTCAGTCCCAGCGCGCGGCCACGCTCCGAGGTGGGGAAGGCGCCAGTGAGCATGGCGGGGCTGATGGCCATGATCAGCGCGCCGCCCAACCCCTGGAACGCGCGCGCCGCGATCAGTAACTCCAGCGAGGGTGACGCGCCGCTGAGCGCCGAGCCAAGCGTGAAGATGATCAGCCCGGTGAGCCAGATATACTTGCGCCCGATCATATCGGCAAGGCGCCCAATCGTGAGCAGCGTCGCCGCGATCACCACCAGATAGGAGATGATCACCCACTCGACGGAGCCGTTGAGTGGCACATTGAAATAGGCGCCGATGGCAGGCAGGCTAATGTTGACAATCGAGGAATCGAGCGTGGCCATGAAGACGCCGATGGCGATCACCGCAAAGACGGCCCATTTGTTCGCTTGTCCGCCCGCAGGCTGTTGCTTGTCGCGCAGTGGCGCTGCGTTCCCTTCAGTCTGGGAACTCTCCACCGCGACGACGAATGCAGAGGGATCGCGATGTGCATTCGGCTCGCTCCATGGCCCTGTGGGGTTGGCGCCGACGCCGTTCGTTGCTGACGCTGCATCACTACCGGGTAGCGCCTGTTGCGTTCCCTGCTGCTCGTCGCGGGTCTGTTCCCGGCTCTGCATGCGCTACACCTCGCTGGTTGATTCAGCGTATCTATCAGTTCTTACTAACATATGATAAGAAGCATGGTACTCCTTTCTGCAACGATGGCGCCAGGTGGACGGCTGTGCTACACTTGTCGGACAAGAGCGCAGAGCCGCACCCACAGCACTCCCTGTGGGTTGCGGAGCGCGTGAACCAACACACACGAAACAGCGCCAGGCGCAGACACCACCCCAAACATGCCCAAACCGTGCGCCGAACTGACGCGAGTGAGCCGAATCGAGCCGAATCGAGCCTATGTAAGAGGGAGGCGCGTTTTCCATGCGCAACCGCAACGAGCAGTATCAGGGCGGCTATCAGCCTGAGCCTCAAGGTCAATATCAAGGCTATCAGGGCTATCAGGGTCAGTATCAAGATCAGAGCCAGGGCTATCAGAACTGGGATGAGCATGGGGCCGACGCTGCGCAATACGGCGCGAACGACGACGGCTATGCTGGTTATGAGAATGGTTTTGGCTACGAGAGCGGCTATGAGGACGGCGAGCAGTACGATGAGTATGCCGACGCGAACGAAGAGCGTGGGCTGATGCTCCAGACCGATCAATCACTGGTCGGCGTCTCCACCACCATCACTCACCACGGCTCCCCGCTGCTCTCCTATTCGCGCAC
>JBDTAI010000414.1:0-4902 GCA_039924685.1 Ktedonobacterales bacterium | reverse complement strand
ATAGCGGGAAAGACGGCGACCGCGCGCTCCGCGAACTGGCAGGTAAACGTTCCCTGGCTGGTGCGCCAGGGCGCGACCACCTGCGCCAACACACCGCCTCGTTCATGTAACGCAGATGTCAACCTATAGATTGCTTCGAGCCGCTCGATGGTTCTGACTATGCCGCCTGCGCTTGTGCGCGCCCGCTCGACACGGACCACAGCGCGCCCGTCATCCCGCGCTGTCGCCAGATAGCTTGCGGCATCTTCGCCCATCGGTAGACGGGTCAGCGCAACCACATTCAGCCCATAGGCGGCGTTGACAAGGGTGAGCAGATCGGCGGTTGGAGGATTGGGAGCAATCATGCGTGTGTCACTTTGCTGACTACTCTACGGCAAAGAGCAGCGCCTTGAGGTAGCGGTCTTCGGAGAAGCCAGGCAGTGTCGGATGATCCACACTGGGGCCGAATGACGCGATCAGCCGCGCATGGCGGCGTCCGGCGTGGAGTAATCCCTGCCGCGTGGCTCCCTCGAACTCAGCCGCATCCACACCGCCGGAACACGAACAGGTGAGCAGCAGCCCATTCGGGGCCAGCGCCTGCGCCGCCAGCACATTGAGCGATTCATAGGCCCGCAGCGCCCGTTCCTTCTGCGCGAGGCTCTTGGCGTAGGCGGGCGGGTCCACCACCACGATGTCGAAGCATTGCTCATCGGCCAGCGCCCGTTGCAGGTAGTGGGTCACATCGCTGCCGATGAAGGCGTGGCGCTCGTCGTCGGGATCGTAGCCGTTGAGTTGATAGTTGCGACGGGCAAGATCAAGCGCGGGGGCCGATGAATCCACATTCACCGTGCGCAGCGCCGGATTGCCCGCCAGCCCGGCCAGCGCGAAGGCGCCGGAGTAGGCGAAGAGGTTGAGCAGCGATGATGCGCGCGCCGCCAGTTCGCGCACGCGGGCGCGTTTCTCGCGTTGATCGAGGAAGAACCCTGTTTTCTGTCCACCCAGTGGATCAATCGTGTAGCGCAGGCCGTTCTCGACAATCTCGATCATATCCGGCGCCATGCCGCGCGCCACCCCTGCGCCGCCCACCGTCAGCCCCTCACGCGAACGCGCCTTCACATCGTCGCGGGTGATGATACCCAGCACGCCATCAGCGGCCAGCGCCCGCTCCAGCGCCGCCAGGATCACCTCGCGCTGCCGCTCGACGCCCGCCGTGTGGAACTGTGTCACCAGCCAGCGATCATAGCGGTCGGCGATCAGACCGGGGAAGAAGTCGGCCTCGGCGTGGATCAGCCGGTAGGCGTTGGTCTGCGCGGGCAGCAGGCGGCGCACGGCCAGCGCCCGCTCGACGCGGCGGACGTAGAAATCTTCGTCAATTGTCTCGTCGCGGTCGAAGGTAAGGACGCGAAAGGCCAGGCTGTTGCGAGCGTTGAGGTAGCCGCGCGCGCGCCACTCGCCACTATCCGCCGCCACGTCCACCACGGCGCCTGGTTCGAGATCGACGGGCAGGTCGGCAAATGCGCCGGAGAACAGCCAGGGATGCCCATTCATCAGCGTGTAGTCGCGTCCGCGCCGCAGCCGCAACAGGGGGTAGCTGCTCATACGCTACGCCGTCATGCCCTGAACAATGTATTCGACCTCGGCGGCCATGATGAAGGACTGAATCTGCTTGCGGGCGTTCTCGGCGGTCTGTGGCTGGGCGAAGGTGAGGCGCGCGAGCAGGCGCAGCGCCCTGGGCAGGGCATCGCTGGCAACCAGGAAGCGTTCGTACGAGCCGCTATCGAGCGCCAGTGTGGAGCAAATCGGCACAATGAAGACCTGTGCCACATCATCTGACACAGGTGTTGAAACGCTGGCGTTCAAGGGGCGCACGATGGCCCATGCGCCGGTCGCGCCGTCCGGGCGTCGGCGCAACGCCCGCCGAAACACCAGGGTATATTCTGAAACGCCAAATGCGCCGATTTCCACTCCGGGCCAACCCTCTCCCCACTACCTGCGCCCAGCAGTCATTCTGCTCATCAGGCGCTCACAGGCAAAGACGATATACGCACAGGGGGGTAACACAGGCGTGACCAGTCGTGACCGCGTCTCCCAGCGTATTCCTCACTTTGCTCCATCTTCAGTTCAGCATGTTGTATGCCAGCGTCAGATGCTACCGGCGTTACGAACACTCCTCATGGCTGATTTACCGTCGGCGCCACTCGCTATCCGGCATGCTTGAAGCCAGCGGCAAGCATGGTGAGCGGCTCGGCGCGCCGTAGCACGTTCGCGCCGACCACCCGCCCCACCACCAGTGTCGAATCGCCAACCGGCAGTTCGCTCACGACGGCGCATTCCACCCAAGCGAGCAGATCCAGCAGCACCGGGCAGCCTGTCTCGCTCTGCCCGAAGGATAACCCCGCCAGCTTATCGGGATGTTTGGCGAACGACTTGCCGAGTTGGCCTGCCAGATCGCGCTGATCGGCGGCGAAGACGTTGACGGCGAAGCGCCCCGTGCGATGGATCAGCGGCAGCGAGACCGAATTGTTCTCGACCGAGAGCGCCACCAGCGGCGGATCGAAGGACACCTGCGCAAGCCAGTTGGCGGTGAAGGCGTTAAGCTCACCCTGTTCACCAGCGTCGCCGCAGGTGATGGCATAGAGTCCATAGGTGAAGAGGCGTAGCGCCTCCTTCTTGGCGGCTTCGTCCACGAGTGTCGTCTCCTTTGTGTGCTGTGCAATCTTCTCGGTCTCCGCTCTCCTCGCAGGAGAAGGTTGGGGTGGGGTCGCGTTGCTACCAAGTACAGCGATGGGGCAGGCGCATACACAAAGTATACGTCCTGCCCCACCTCATAACCACGCCGGTCGGGACAATCAACCACGATCAGCGCGCAACTGCGGTCTTGCGCTGTGAACGCGCCAACAACAGCGGGATGCCATATCCTGCGACGGCGGCGGCGATCAGGCCCACACAGACGGCAATTGTGAGATTGGTTGGCGTAAGGTCGTAGAAGCCCGGATGCTTCGTAAAGAGGCCGGCCAGTACGCGCTCGATGATCGCCGCCAACACGAATCCCACCAGGCCAGCCGCAATGATGCCCAGCAGTGAGATGAACCGTGCATTGCCAGCTTTTGGCAGGATTGATCCCTGTGTCATGCGCAGGCCGGTATAGGCCAGCACACCCACAATCGCCGCGATCACCAGCCCGGAAATCCACGGTCCAGCCACCGGAATGAGCGAGAGGCCGAAGATGATCAGCGCCAGCAAGACCATCACCGTGATCAGGATAGCGTACTGCGCTCTCTCGCCGAAGGGACTGTAGATCATGCTGATGAACGCGGTGACGGGGGCCAGCCGCTTGCGCCCCGATTGCAGCGCCGCCGCGTTGAACTGGTCGTAGGACTGGCGGAACTTGCGCTGGCGGAAGTAGATGCGGCCACGCATGCCGTTGCCAGCGGCGCCACCGAGCAGCGGGTTCTGCCGCTCGGCGCTGTTGAGCGAGGCCAGCGCCTCGTCGTAGCGTTTGGCCTCCATCAGCGCATTGGCCTTGATGAACTCCGCCTGCGCAAGCTGATGGTCTTTGTCATAGCGCAGCGCAGAGTCACATGCCTGGATTGCGCCCTCATAGTCCTTCTCGCGCAGCAGCACCACGGCCCGGATGAAGTAGCCTGACGGGCCGCGCGGCTCCAGCTTGATCGCCTCATCGGCGGCGATGCGGGCGCCGACGAGATCGTTGTTGGCGGCCAACGCCTCGGCGAGCTGCACACGCGCGCGGGCAAGTTTGGGCTGAAGTTGCACGGCTTTGCGCGCCGCCGACTCTGCCTCGGCTGGGACTCGCGCCAGTGGCCCACTGCTCTGTTGCAAAAGCCCCGCTGAGAGGATCAGATAGGCGTCCGCATTGTTGGGCTGCTCGCGTGTCACCCGGCGCGACTCGGTGATGGCGTCGGGAATCTGCTGCTGCTGAAGCAGCGATTGCGCCAGCAACAGCCGGGCAGCGGGATCGCTTGGCTGGCGTTCCAGCCGCTTGCGCAGAATGCGCTCCGCCCGGTCGGCTTGCCCAGTGGCCAAGGCATAGCGCGCCTCACCCAGTGGCCCGCCGGGAACGGTCATGTTGCCACCGGCACCGCCGCGATAGGTCATACGATTCATTGGTGGTGTATCCTTTGCTTCGCAGCCGTACAATCCGCGCCATGCGAAGGCTGGGGTGTGATCATTAGAAATGCCTGAGATGCCTGAGATGCCTGAGATGCCTGGGATGAGTGCTAGATGCGGCGACGGGGCGACCGCAGCGTGTGGTCTTGCAGCCAACGCGCATCCACTCACGGGCGAGATGCTACAGCCCGTCGAAACTATTATACACCCGATACCGTTGCTCTGAACGCCATCGTGAGAAATACGCTATCCGTCCTGCTCCGCTTTGCTCAGTAACTTTGCCCTTCGCTCTCTCGTAGTGTCTTTGACGCCGATCTGGCGACTGGTCAGAGTGGCGCCTGTGGGATATACTGGCTGCGCATCGCCTGGTCGGCAGGCGACGTAGCGCGTGTCTATGCGCCACGTCTACACACATCGAGGAGCAGAAGGAGTCAGGAGTCATGCACATGGTGGGATTACACTGGTTCGAGTTCGTTCCTGTCATTTTCTTTCTCGCGTTGGGGATTGTTCCCTGGATCATCGGCTTCACCTGGGTGCGCCAGGACGCCGACCGCCACGGGCAGCCCGGTACACTCTGGGCAGTGTTGACCTTGCCGCTCGGCTGGCTGGCAATTCTGGTCTACCTGGTCGTGCGGGCGACCACTGCGCCACGCATGAGCTAGCCATGCGCTATCGCCAGTGACTGTTCAAGGGGTGGTAGAAACGAGGGGGCATTGTGCGGCGGCGGGACCAGGGCAAGGTAAGGGTGCGGTGCGTCAGCGGGTTAGGCCAACACCTCCGCGAGGGCGGCGCCGG
>JBDTAI010000413.1:0-2699 GCA_039924685.1 Ktedonobacterales bacterium | reverse complement strand
CCAGCAACGCTGCTCCGGTCGTATATCTTCTGCCGAATTACGACGAATACACCGTCGGCTATACGGAGCGCAGCGCAATTCTGGACCCAGCGCATCTGGGCAAGATGGATGCGCGCAACAACAACGTGATGAGCAATATCGTGGTCTTGAATGGTCAGGTGGTTGGCTTCTGGAAGCGCCAGTTGCAAAGGAACGCCGTGGTGATCACTCCCCGGTTCTTCACGCCACTCGGTGAGCCTGAGATAGGCGCATTCACCGCAGCGGCGGACCACTATGGTGCGTTTCTTGGCAAATCGGTGGTGATCGCATCCGTGACGATTTAGCCAGTGGCGCCATTCTGTTCGGTTATGCGCTCGCTTCCAGCCCCTTTTGCACCCAGGCGCGGTGCATATCGTCGTGTCCCGCCACCGTCAGGAAAAGCGCGCCCACCGTCTTGTCACCCCACTCTGATGAGGCAAGAAAGACCGCCAGTTGCTCGTCGGAGACACGATCCAGCAAGGCCAGCGTATCGGCGCGGGTGGCGGCGAGCGTGGTCAGTAGCAGGTCCAACGGGTCGCCGCGATGGCGTGTCACGGATATTTCATTGCGACTATTGATCGCATCCATTATTTTTGCGTGGTCGCCCTGAAAGACGCCAAAGCCTACCGGATCGTCCACACCTTCCATCGAGCGCGTCACAATGTTCATCAGCGCCCGCTCAGTGCTGTTGACATGCGCCAGATGATCGCTGGCGGTCCACGGCGCTGCTCCTTCTATCTCGCTCTGGGTGCAGATGCTCCGCAGCTCCTCTGGCGAGAGCGCCTGATAGAATGCCAGCAGACGCCCACGCGCCTCGATCAGTTGCTGCTGAATATGCTCACGAGTGGCCACAGAATACCTCCTACCATATGAAACAACCTCCAATGTCCCTACCCAACCGGGTTATGCTGAACCCGTCGGCGGCGCAACATGCTTGCGCGCCTTCCTGCCAGACTGTCCGGCATTATCAGTTGTATCGGATGAATTGGATTCACCTGCAGGCGCCTGCTGCTGGTTGGCATGCTCTGGCCGTAATACGACCACCGCCAGAGGCGGCAGCGTCAACGCCAGCGAGTTCTCGCGCCCATGCGCCACAACCGGACCAGTGGTGACATGCCCCAGGTTGCCGACATTGCTGCCGCCATAGAGCGATGAGTCAGTATTCAACACCTCGGAGTAGACACCAGCGAACGGTGTCCCAACGCGATATTCGAAGCGCGGCACTGGCGTGAAGTTGCAGACGAAGAGCAGTGGATCCGCCTTGCCCACGCCATAGCGCACGAATGAGATGACACTCTGCGCCGCGTCGGAGCCGTCAATCCACTCGAAGCCGTCGGGCGAGAAGTCGAGCTGGTGCAGCGAGGGATGCTGGCGCAGCAGGTTGTTCAGGTCGCGCACAAACAGGCGCAGCTGGCTGTGAAGTGCGTTGTCGCCGGTCGCGTCGTCGAGCAGCCCCCAATCGAGAAAGCCCGCGAAATTCCACTCCGCCCACTGGCCAAACTCGCCGCCCATGAACAACAGCTTCTTGCCCGGATGCCCATACATAAAGGCGTAGAGTGAGCGCAGGTTGGCAAACTTGCGCCACCTGTCGCCGGGCATCTTGTTGAGCATACTGCCCTTCATATGCACGACCTCATCATGCGAGAACGGCAGGATGAACCGCTCGGAGTAGGCGTAGATCATCGAGAAGGTCAGCTCGCCCTGGTGATACTTGCGATAGAGCGGATCGCGCTTCATGTATTCGAGGATGTCGTGCATCCAGCCCATGTTCCACTTCAGGGTGTAGCCCAGCCTGCTCTCCGGGTTGGCGCCGCTGACAGGATGCGTCACGCCCGCCCACGCCGTAGACTCCTCGGCGATCATCAGGCGACCGGGATAGCGTTCGGCGACGGCCTGATTGCACTGGCGAATGAAGTCTATCGCCGCCAGATTCTCACGTCCGCCAAACTGGTTGGGCAGCCATTCGCCGGCCTTGCGTGAATAGTCAAGATACAGCATCGAGGCAACCGCATCCACCCGCAGCCCATCTATGTGATACTTGTCGAACCAGAAGAGCGCATTGGCGAGCAGGAAATTGCGTACCTCGTTGCGCCCAAAGTTGAAGACATACGTTCCCCAGTCGCGTTGCTCACCCAGGCGTGGGTCTTCATGCTCGTAGAGGTGCGTGCCATCGAAGTAGGCCAGACCAAAGGCATCCTTCGGGAAGTGGGCAGGCGCCCAGTCCATCAACACGCCGATGCCATGCTGGTGGCAATAATCCACGAAGTACATAAAGTCCTGTGGGGCTCCGTAGCGGGTGGTGGGCGCATAGTAGCCCGTCACCTGATAGCCCCATGAACCATCGAACGGATGCTCGGCTATGGGCATCAGTTCGACATGCGTATAGCCCATCTCTTGCAGATAGGGGACAAGCTGATGCGCCAGATCGCGGTAGGTGACATGGCGCGCATCTGGCCCCGATGCCGCCCGCCACGATCCCGCATGAATCTCGTAGACGCTGATCGGCGCATCGTCGGCATTGTGGCGCGTGCGCGTCTTCACCCACTCAGCGTCGCCCCAGCTAAAGCCCCGTAGATCCCAGATGCGTGAGGCCGTACCAGGACGCAACTCGGCGCTGAAGGCGAAAGGATCGGCCTTGAGCGCGGAATAGCCCTCGTGCCATGACAATACCGCATATTTGT
>JBDTAI010000412.1:0-13060 GCA_039924685.1 Ktedonobacterales bacterium | reverse complement strand
CGGTGGGCGCTGGATGATGACCGCCCGCCTCGACATCCGCTATCGGCGCGCCGCGCTGCTCGACCAGACACTGCGCATCTCGGCGCGGGCCATCTCGGTACGTTCACGCGCTGTCACGGCGAAGGGCGAGGTACGGCTGGCCGACGATCCCTCGGTGATCATCGCCGAGGCCGAGGGAACCTTCCTGGCGATCACGGCACGCTACCAGCAAGAGATGATCGCGCGCCACCCGGAACTTGCCTCTTTCTACGAGCAATAACCTTGCTCAATTTGTGGGCGGCGTATCCGTATCTCACCGTCATCCGTTGCAATAACCAGAGAGATCGCGTTATGGTCAAGAGCGAGCAAGGGTAATCGGTGTTGAGGTTGGGCGCCTGGGATGGGCGCAGGTGGCGCAGTGAGAGGCGGTGGCGGCAATGACCTATGATTTCGAACGCTATGGCATAGATGGCGCGCTGGATGAAGAGCGTGAACTGGCGCGGCTGGGAACACACCTCGATGCCACACAACAGGCGTTTTTTCAGGGGGCATATAGCCGCCACAGGCGCAGTCCGCGCGCGGCGCTGACACTCTGCCTGCTGCTCGGTGGATTCGGCGCCCATGCGTTCTATCTGGGTCGCGTCGGCAGTGGCATACTGCGGCTGCTCTTCTGCTGGACGCTGATCCCCGCGCTGATCGCGCTTTTCGAGGCGCCGCGCATCACCAGCTTCACTCAAGACTACAACATCGCGCTGGCACGCAAACTGATTGGTATGATTGACGCGCTGCGCATCCGCCCGGCGCCCACGGAGCTTGCCGCTGTTCGGGCCCGCGCCGCCATAGTGGCTTCCCCAACGACGCCGCTCCGTGAATATGCCACACCACGCGCCCAAGACCACGCTGATCCCCACAGTGTAGCGAGTGTTGCCGCCGCCTCGGTCCCCCTGATGGCTGCGTTGACCCTGCCTGCGCTTGCCGCCGAACATCTGGAAGCGCATGTGGAAGCGGCGTCTGTACAGCAGCCGACGCCACTCTTCGCCGTCAACCCTGTGCGTGAGGCATACGCGCCCGACGAAACCCTTGACCAAGCTAACGCTGCGGATGACGAAGACGCCTTCTATGGCGCGGGGCCGGTCTTCGCCTACTCCGTCGCCACGCCGCGCCGGTCGCCAGTGCGGCTGGAGCCACTGCCAGCCACCGAGGAGCCGCTACGGGTAGTTATCCCTACCAGCCCCACATACGGGCCGCGCCGCCGCTTGCAACGTATCACCGTGCGCAAGGTGGCGCTGATCGATGGCGACATCGTGGCCGAGGCGTCCGCCACGCGTGAGGCCCAGATGGACACCGATCCGCAGGTCTTCGCCGAGCGGGTACGTGTGGCGACCGAAGAGGCGCGGACTGAGGCGTTGCGCCAACTCGCCGCTATTGCGCCGGAAGAAGTGGTGCAGCGGGCGCACCAAGAGTTCGAGGAAGCCAGCCTACGCACATCTGCGGATGCCAACTGAGCGTAACTGTGGCGCAAAGGACTCGACAATTGCCGCCAGATATGGCATAACAGAGCGGAGCGGCGGCGAAGCGCTCCGTTGATCATCCTCTATGGGTCATACGGGTTACGCGCTGCCAGCGCATGTCGTCATCATGCCTCTGACATGCCCCTGACATGCCCCTGAAAAAGCTCATGTATCGCTACTATTAAAGGAGCGCGCTTTGCACAGGTCCGTCTGGCTCCGCTGGCCCAATATCTTTCTGCTGCTCGTGCCGGTGATCCTGCTGCGCGAGCGTTTCGGCATCGAAGAGGGGCCGTTGCTGCTCGCGCTGGCGGGTCTCAGTCTGATCCCGCTGGCGGGTTTCCTCAAGAGCGCCGTCGAAGAACTCGAAGAACTGCTCGGCGAGTTTATCGGCGCGCTGCTGCATACCACATCGGGCAATGTCGCCGAACTTGCCATCGCGCTCTCGATTCTGGCGTCGTTCCAGGGCAGCGGCGGCGCCGAGATCGTGCTTGGCTCGGTGGCGGGCGTGATCGTGCGAACGCTACTCTTTCTGGGGCTGGCGACGTTCCTGGGTTGCCTCAAGGTTGGCCACATGCGCTTTAATGTGGAGCAGGCAGGCGAATACTCCACCATTCTGGCGCTGGCGGTGACAGGTCTCTCGCTGCCCACGCTGGCCTTCCTGATTGTTGGCGCATCATCGTCGAGAGCGGAAGGCAGCGGCCTTGATCTCGTCCTCCTGAACAGGTATCCGCTGCCCGTGGTCGTCGCGGTGGTGCTGCTGGTGAGCTACCTGGTGTATCTTGCCTTCGCCGTGTTCCGCATTCGCACGGGCGAGAATTATCAGGAAATAGCGCAGCAGCGACGTGAAGAGCAGCGCCAGCGCAAGGCGCAGCGTCGCCAGGGTGGGAGTGTTGTTCAGACAGGCGATCAGCTTGCTACGAATCCGCTGGCGTTCGCTGGCACAGATGCGCTCTTTGCTCCTGAGCGCGCCCGCGAAGAGCAGCAGCTTGCCGCCATCGCCGCGCAATCTGGTGTCACCTCACAGGCCTCCGTCGCGGTAGGCGTCGCCGAGCGCCCAGCACATCCAGAGTTGGCCCGCGAGGAGCGTCCCAGGAGCGCCCGGCGCATCTACCTGGCCGAGAAGCGCCGCGCCCGCGATGCGCGCAGGAAGCAGGGCAAGGGTGCAGGTGAGCATGCGGCTGAGAGCGCGGAAGGTTCAGAAAGTCGGGAAGCGGGCGAAGAGCAGGAAGGGTCGCTGCGGGCGCGTGTGCTGCGTGGCCTCGCCGCGCTGGTGATACTGGTGATCGCGGCGGTCCTGATTGTCAATATGTCCGAGGCGTTTGCTGGCTCGATAGAACACGTCGTTAGCGCCAACCCTGCGTTTCAGGACAAGGAGTTCTTCCTCGGCCTGATTCTGATTCCGGTGCTGGGCGGATTGGTGGAACTCTTCGACGTAGTGGAGGTTGCGCGGCATGGCGTGATGGATGTGACGATGGCGATGACCGCTGGCGGCGCGGTGCAGATGATCCTGCTGGCTGTGCCGATTCTGGTGATCTTTGGCCAACTGACCGGCCACCCGCTCGATCTCGTCTTCAAGCCGCTGGAGGTGATCGTCTTTGGCGCTGCGACCTTCATCTTCATGCTACTCAGCCGCGACGGCGAATCCACCATCCTCGAAGGCGTGCAGTTGTGTTCGCTCTGGCTCTTGCTGGCGGCGGTGGCGTTCTTCCTGCCGCCAGGATAAGGACGCGACCTCTCTCCCAGCCTTGCCCTACGGGCTACGCCTTGCAGGCCGCATCTCCTCCGCGCACCATCGCGCACGTCTCGCTGCGCTCGCGCAGGCGTCCCCTGCGAGGGGAGCGGGGCTAGAAGCTCTATACTAGAAGCTCTATACCTAGAAGCTCTATATATGAGTTCCCCTCTCCTGCGAGGAGAGGGGGTAGGGGGTGGGGTGCAGCGCCGCCTAGAGGTCGCCGGTAACGGCTGATGCTGATGGGCCCTCTTCGTCATCGCTGATGGGAGCAAGGCCCAGTGTCTCGCGCTCGGTATTGGTGGCGCGGTTCTCGATCAGCGCATCGAGCGCCTGCGCAAGGGCCGGATCGTTGCCACGCGCGGCGGCGGGCCCGATCTGTGCGATCCAGGTCAGCAGCTCATGGCGTCCCTTGAAGGAACCGCGCACCTCTTCCAGCGCAAAGCTGCCAGGCAATTTATACTGACCTGACGCCGTGGCCTCGGCTTCTTCGGCCTGCCACTCACCCGCCTCGGTCGCCAGCACAGCCAGCACCTCGCTCATGGCCGCGCGCCAGCCCCGCAGAAACGCCTCACGCTCCTGTTGTGTCGCCATAGCTTTCACCTCTTATATAACTTGCTGTATGCCTGGGCAGACTCGAAGTGCTCGATCTCTCGTTCAGGCGCTATCGGTTGCTGTCGTCGGTTGGCTCATAGCTGGTCAACGACAAAGCTCAGGCGCCGCGCCATAAGGGTAGCAGATTCCATGC
This sequence comes from Ktedonobacterales bacterium, assembly GCA_039924685.1. Taxonomy (GTDB): domain Bacteria; phylum Chloroflexota; class Ktedonobacteria; order Ktedonobacterales; family JADMIN01; genus JBDTAI01. The sequence goes on along the minus strand of JBDTAI010000412.1, from coordinate 9,093 downwards.
AAATGCGCCAGAGGGGGCAGCGAAATGCTACCCGCCTCCGGCGCGCTTGATTGTGACCATTCAGATGCGTCTACACGCTGTCTTACGGCTTGCAGGCCCATTCACGCCAGCTATAGCCGTCGCGCACAAAAATCTCGTGGGCGGCGCGGATATTGGCGTCGGCGTTGTAGGGCGAGGAGCCGCGATACGAGGTCGAATTCCAGGTGCTCCACTGAAGAATCTGGAAGACACCTGCCGCATGGCTGTTACCCACTGGGGTTGGATTCCAGGCGTTGGCGTTCAGGCCCGACTCACACTCCGCGACATGGATCGCCTGTGAGCCATAGGGGCCAAAGACGGCGTAGATCTCGTTGGCGATGGCCTGGCGGCTGGTCGGATAGCTCGACGGCGCGTGATAGACGGGCGCCGGGGTACTCTTGTGCGCGGGTGCGCTCGTATGCGTTGGCGCCTTTGCCGTGTGGCTTGCGCCGCTCTTCGATGTGCTGGTGGTCGCGCCGTAATTCGGCACCCAAGCGACATTATCCGAGACCAGCTTGCCCGCGTTGGCGTGATGCCAGTGATGCGTGCAGTGATAGGCGCCGTCCTGCCATCCGTAGCAGAGCCAGCCATTATCAAGATAGTAGCCGCGCTGATAGTGCAGCCACGACCATGACGAGTTAGGCGCCGCCTGCGCCGCCTGTGGCTGGGCCACCTGCCCGGCCACCACTGTCGCCGCTGCCAAACCAGCCATTACCAGCGCCGTTCGCAGCTTGCGCGAGGCAGCGGCGGACTTCGCCCGGCGCGCAAGGGAAGCGGCGCCGGAAATGAGGGGAGAAACAACCGAAACGCGATTGGAAATGCGATGCACGAAAGGAACCTCCTGAAGACTTTCCCGCGCCACAGCGCCTGCATCCTCTGGAACCATCTTGACATGGCTACAAGGAAGCGACAACACATTGACGCTCTTGAGAAAGTCTCTTGTTCGCGGCTGCGAAACCGCGACTGCTTACCTCCCCGGTCGTGACGGAATGGCCATCGCCACGACCGCAGAAAGGGTCCACCCGATGGACCTTGGATTGACGCCAGCGCCGCTCGCCGTGCGCCCGATGGGTGTGTATGCTCTGCGCGTGAAGAGTAATTGACCGTGCGGTTCACCGCTCTCCGGTCGTTTTCGTGAGGGCCACCTCATGTTTGAGGGCCGTTTTCGCTCTTCGAGGCACGCAGGTGACTATACCCGCCGATGGTGGGGCGCCTGTCAACAGCATGCGCGCAAGCCGCACGGAGGTACTATTACACGCTCCATAAAGTCACTGTTGTTATGTAAAGTACACGACACAACCAGCCGATCTCGCGGCGGTTGACATATGAGGCCGCGCTCATCTATTGGCGGCTGAACAATCATAGCGGTGTGCGCTGGTCAGGCGTCATGCCAGGCTGACATGCCAGGCTGAGAGGTATAGGTATAGGGATAGGCGGCGCCAAACGAAATACAACGATATACTATGTGCAGGGGCATCTGGTGGACGCCTGCTGCAAGCAGCACACCAGCACACTAGAACATATGATGAGCGAATTGCGCGTCACATCCAGAGTGATGATTATGAGTGAAATACACGCTGCACGGCGAGGGAGGGACACACGATGGTGAGCAGTTACGAGACGCAGGTGGGGCGGCTGGCGTCAGGAGCGGGCGCTGTAGAGCGGCGCATTGATCTGCGTAGCGACACGGTGACGCAGCCTTCGCCCGCCATGCGCGAGGCGATGTATCGCGCCGAGCTTGGCGATGATGTCTACGGCGAAGACCCGACCGTCAACCGGCTAGAAGAGTTGGCGGCTGAGATGGTGGGCAAAGAGGCCGCGCTCTACGTTCCCTCTGGCACGATGGGCAACGCCATCGCCATCCTTACCCACTGCCGACGTGGCGACGAGATTATCATGGGCGACAGATCGCATACCTATCTCTATGAGGTCGGTGGTCCCGCCCGCCTCAACGGCTCGCCGGTGCGTGCGGTTCCCAATCTGCCCGATGGCACGCTCGACCGTGAGCGGCTGGGCCGCGCCTTCCTGGGCGACGACATCCACGAGGCGCGTACCGGGCTGCTCTGCATAGAGAATACCCACAACATGTGCGGCGGACGTGTGCTGTCGCCCGCGACATTGCGTGACCTGGCGGAGCCTGCCCGCGCGCGGAGCCTGCCTGTGCATATGGATGGCGCGCGGCTCTTCAACGCTGCCGTGGCGTTGGGGCTGCCTGCCAGCGCATTGACCGCTGAGGTGGATAGCGTGATGTTCTGCCTCTCGAAAGGCTTGAGCGCGCCGGTCGGCTCGCTGCTGGCGGGATCGCGCGCCTTCATAGACGAGGCGCGGCGCACACGCAAGCTGCTGGGCGGCGGCATGCGCCAGGCAGGTGTGATCGCCGCCGCAGGCATCATGGCGCTGACGGAGATGGTGGAGCGGCTGGCCGAGGACCACGCCAATGCGCGCAGACTGGCCGACGGGCTGGCCGAGATACCACAGGTCGCCATCGAGCCAGAGACGGTCGAGAGCAACATCCTCTTCTTCGGCGTGCGGAGTCTCGATGGGCAAACGATAGACGCGGCGGCCACAACGCAAGTGGCCGAGGCGACGGCGCAGGCGGGCGTGCTGCTTTCGGGCGGCGACGACGGACGTATCCGCGCCGTCACCCACTATGGCGTCACCGCTGAGGATATTGACGCCGCGCTGGCCACCGTGCGCCACATTCTTGCTAAGTGAAGCGCACGGTGGCCAGGTTAACGCCAGGTCTTCGGCGCTCCTCTGTGGGCAGTGTTCTCAACTTCCTCGTCAGGAGGAGGTGCGTCGGGCGACTCTTCCGACACACTCAGATGTATTTGTCCAGGCAGTATACGGGTTGCGGTAGTGATCTTGCCGGTAGGAGCGCGTACATGCTCACGGACAAACCGGCTGCCATGCTCCAGCAGACCAAGCGCGCTCACAAGGTCATCCTCTTGGCCATCAACTTCCCGCAGAATCTCTTCTCGGGAGAGTTTCGCCAGGCGTTGGAGCGTTTGCCCTGCTCTAAGGAACTCGTCTAGTGATGACATAGCAGTCCTCCTGTCTCCAACTTATGGACAAGGAGCATTCGCCCTAATTCTGCACGGTGGCGATCAGCTCCCAGGCGACATCTCCCTGTCGTGTCACCAGCACCCGTATCTTCTGTCTGCCATTGGTGGGGGTGAAGGCTTGTGTGCCGTTGACCTGCGGCGTCGCCGAACAGGGGAGCGATTGTGTCGTTTCTGGAAACGACGTATCAGGCGTTCCCCATGCGACCGTCAGCGATCCTTTGCCCTCGCAGGCGAACAGCAGGGTATAGGGTGTGGTGGCCGTGAAGTCGCCGCCTTCCATCGTAGTCTGCGTGGGGCCAGGTATCTTTTCGCCAACCGAAAGCACACTGTGTGTTCCAACCCCACTTGAAAGGGGTGGCAATGTTGAGGTTGATGAAGGGCTGGGGATAGGTGTTCGTTGGGTAGCCGTAGGTGTGCCAACTGTGCAGGCTCCCAATACGACACAAAATAAGCACAGAGCGCAAGCAAGAGTTGGCAGCACTACTTTATGCCTCTGAACCTGGCAGCTCCTGATTTTCACTTCACATTTCCTAATACCAGGTCCGGGTGACTCGTTGGCGTTGACCAAGCACCACGCGGCTGCTCACCAGGGCAGACATGAGCAGGAGTGGGGTGGCCAGGCCAGTGACCACCACCAATCTCCGAGACAGACTTGTTATAATATCCAAGCGACGGGTTATGTCCAACATCCTGTTGGCGTCAGATTCGTGCTACCGAGTGGTGTCGCATGCTGCCCTGTAGTACGTATCCTGCTCCAGTCGAGAGGGCTTCATTCGACACTTGCGACAGTGCCAAGCAAGCGCCACTCCACGAAGGTGAGTCCCTGAATTCGGTGGAGCTTTGCCTGCTGGAACCACCCTCGCCCTAACCGCTCCAAGAGATTGATCTCAACCAACGTAGCTACCATCCCAACTGCATACTGTTGTTCGACAAGCGGGCCTAAATCTACCGTGTGGACATAGATATCCTCGCCTGTCTCCTGCCATTGGAACGCAATCAGGACGAAAGAACCTAACCGTGCCACCCCAATCAAGTGAAAACCCACTCCCCATGGAACAGGGATTTGAGGAGGGCGAACCATGCCAGGAGGCAATCGCCCCCCAGACGACGGATACCAGGCTCCTGCAGGCGGGTTTTCCGGAACCATATGGCTTTCGTCGTGTATACTTGCTTCTGAAGGCTCGGAGTGAAGATCGGGCAGTCGAGTCCCCTTAGCTGCCTCGCTCACACGCAGGAACGTCGCCCGCAAGACGACAACACATGCGTCGTAATACGCCTCCAGTCCATCTGACTGGGGCATAAGTTCCTTGAGTTCGTCCACATCTCCCAGTTCCATGCGCTTACCTCAGAAGGTGCTATTCACCCAAGATGGACACAACGCCTCATCTTTCCCACTACCGTTCTGGCAAAAGGCTGTCACGACCCCTAACTGATAATTATCAGGGGAGCCAGTAGTAGCCTTCACCCTCTGCACGATGACAATCACCCACTGGTCCACGTCTCCATCAGGAGCAACGTGGTAATCAGCATATTGGTAGCGGCTCGGCGAGCTCTAGTAAATTCCATAGTTGGTTTCAATGACGTCCTCTACCACTCCAAGATCAAGGGCATGATCTTGATAAAAGTGCAAGTAGCCAAATCCAGCAACACCGCTCTGCCCATAGCGAATCCACGCGGGATCCTGGTAGAGATCATACACGATCTCTATGCAATTCCAGCTTGAAGGGCTGTAGTTAGAAGTACCATTTGGGCAACTGCCGCCCCCTCCACCAATGGGCAGATTCGGCGAGCTAAATGATGCGCCAGAGGCTGATTTCCAAACGCCACCAGGCGCCCCTAATGACGATGTGGTCGGCGACATATGATTGGGCGCTGCTTGCACGATAGGCGCCGACGCCAGGACAAGCGAAGATACGAGCGCACAGAGCGCAATAAGCTGGATGCTGAGACGACGAATGTTCACGAGTTTTTCCTCTTTTGCTGGTTTCTTGCTGCGTAAGCAACAAGGTGTCCGAAGTCCGTGTCTGAGGGTTGCTGGTCCGAAGTCCGTGTCTGAGGTAGCTGGTCCGAAGTCCGTGGCGAGGGTAGCTGGTCCGAAGTCCGTGGGGTGCGCCTTCTTGCTCTCCTTTCTCAAGTAGCGCCCTTACTGCCTCGATCAATTTCCCTCAGCCATAGGGATAGCAACCTATTGAGTGGTTGTCAATAACTGGAAAGGGCTGAGGTGTAAAATTGATAAAATTTCCCTGCAACCTCACGTCCATCGGTTTACATGGCGCCATCCGCCGGTTGACAACCAGTGCTGTGGCGTGCGTAACTCACTTGGGGCATGCGCGCGTTGTCTCCGTCGTCATCCGTCGCAATCTTCGCAGTGTCACGGTGCGCCACAGTATCTGCGCCTCCTCCTGACGCCAGGGTAAACGGCAGGAGAACATGCGAGGTGCGGGCAAGATGCAACGCTGTAGACAAGTAGTGGACGAGCGGCGAATGGGGCAGGAAACCAATTTAGAGCGCCTGAGCAGGCAAAGGTAACGCCTGAAGGGCCAGATCAATAGCACACAGAACATGCGATGGGCTGACAGGATGCTCATCCATCATCAACGACGCCACGCATTGCCCTCTTTTCTTGCTCGCCTGCGCCTGCGTTGGGCCAGGCAGCCGTAACTTCTGCGGACGCCCTTTACTGCTTTTGGGGCGCCTGTGCCTTCTTGGCGTATTGCTCGTGGCGCCGCCAACCTCCCAATCAACAGTGGCGGTCCCATCGCTGCGCCTGTAGAGAAACGCAAGGACATTGGACAATGGCGTACCAGGGCTATATTCGCTTTCCCACCATCTCCGGCGAGCGCATCGTCTTCACAGCGGAGGATGATCTCTGGCTCGTGACAACCGATGGGGGCCGCGCCGAGCGGCTGACCAGCGCGCTCTCCGAGGCGTCCCATGCGCGCTTCTCGCCCGATGGGCAGACGCTCGCCTTCACCGGACGCGACGAGGGGCCAGCAGAAGTCTATACGATGCCCGCAGATGGCGGCGCGGCGCAACGACTCACCTGGCAGGGCGCAAACGCCGTCGTTGCAGGCTGGCGCCCCGATGGCTCGGCGATCATCTACGCAAGCGCGGCGAACCAGCCGATGAACCGCTGGCAAGCGCTGCAAGAGGTCTCGCCCACTGGCGGCATACCAACTACGCTGCCCTACGGTCCGGCGCACTCGCTTGCCTTCGGGCCACATGGCGCGTTGGTGGTCGGGCGCAACACCGCCGATCCCTCCCACTGGAAACGCTATCGGGGCGGCACGGCTGGCTATCTGTGGGTTGACGCCGATGGATCAGGCGAGTTCAAGCGGCTGCCCACACCCAATAGCAACATCGCTGACCCTTGCTGGGTTGGCGAGCGCATCTACTTTATCTCTGACCATGAGGGCATCGGCAACGTCTACTCCTGCCTGCCCGATGGCGGCGATCTGCTACGCCACACGCAGCACACCGACTACTACGCGCGCAGCCTCGCCAGCGATGGACGCCAGCTCGTCTATCACGCAGGTGGCGACCTCTATCTGCTCGATCCCTCCGCCACGGCGGGGCGCAAGTTGACTGTGACGCTCGCCGGCGCCCGCACCCAGCGCGCGCGAACCTTCGTTCCGGCGGGCAAGTTCCTCGATTCATGGAACGCCAACCCGCAGGGGCATCTGGTGGCGATCACCACACGCGGCAAGGCGTATAGCTTCGGCAATTTCGATGGCGCGGTGATTCAGCACGGCGACCCCGACGACGTGCGCTATCGGCATATGGCGTGGCTGGCGGATGGCAAGCGGCTGGTGGCGATCGGCGACAACGGGACCGAGCCGCGTCTGGTGGTCTTCGAGGGCGACGAGCGCAACGCGCCGCGTGTCTTTGATGCGCTTGATATCGGCCATATCACCGATCTGCGTCCCGCGCCGGTGGGTGATCAGGTGGCGCTGCTCAACCATCGGGGTGACTTTCTGATCGCCGATGTGGCGGCTGGCTCGCTGCGGGTGATCGATCACACCGATCATGGGCGCGACGAGATGACACGCCGTATGCGCGGGCTTGCCTGGTCGCCGGACGGCCAGTGGCTCGCCTACTCCTTTGCCATCAGCGCGCAACAGGTGGCGATCAAGCTGGCGAATGTCACCACAGGTGAGACCCATCAGATCACCGAACCGACGCTCTATGACATGCAGCCTGCCTTCGATCCCAACGGCAAGTATCTCTACTTCCTGGGCGCCCGCGAGTACGATCCCGTGCAGGACCTCATGCAGTTCGACTGGAGTTTCCCCAAGGGGCTGCGCCCGTATCTGATCACGTTGCGGCGCGACCTGAAGTCGCCCTTCACGCCGGAGCCGGAGGCGCCCAAGAGCGAGGCGGCGGAGCAGGCTGAGAAGGCCAAGAGCGAGGAGCAGCCGGTCACACCCAAGCGTGTCGAGATCGATCTGGATGGCATCACCACGCGCATAACTGCCTTCCCCGCGCCGGAGGGTCGCTATGGGCGGGTGCAGGGGACACACGAGGGCGTGGTCTATACCTCGTTCCCCGTCGAGGGAACGCTGAACGCCTCATGGGCCGACCTGACACCGGCAGCCAATGGCGCGCTCGAAGCCTGGCACTTCGAGACACACAAGCAGGAGCGGCTGGTGGATGGTGTCAGCGACTTTCAGGTGACGCCCAACGGCAAGACGCTGCTCTATCGCGCAGGCGAGCGGATGCGCATCCTCAAGGCGGGCGAAAAGCCGCCGGAAGGTGAGGGCCAGGACAAGCCGGGGCGCGAATCGGGCTGGCTCGATCTCGACCGCGTCAAGGTTTCCGTGCGACCCGGCGCCGAGTGGCGGCAGATGTATGACGAGGCGTGGCGGCTCCAGCGTGAGCAATACTGGAACGCCGAGATGAGCGGCGTGGACTGGCAGACCGTTCACGACAGGTATGCCACGCTGCTCGACAGGATCAGTTCGCGTGGCGAACTCTCGGACCTGATCTGGGAGATGCAGGGTGAGCTTGGCTCGTCGCACGCCTATGAGATCGGCGGCGAGTATCGCCAGCACCCCGACTATCATCAGGGCAGCCTCGGCGTTGACTGGCGCTTCGATGCGGATAGCGGGCGCTACACCGTCACGCGCATCGTGCGTGGCGACCCGTGGCGCACAGACTGGACCTCGCCGCTGCTGGCGCCAGGCGTGAACGTGGCGGTCGGCGATGCTGTGCTGGCGATCAACGGCCAGCGACTGACGGCGGCGTATAGCCCGCAACAGGCGCTCGCCAATCAGGCGGGAACTGAGGTGGAACTGCTGATCCAGCCTGCCGATGGCGCCGAGGCGCGAACGGTGACGGTGCGCGCAATGCGCAGTGATGCGCGGGCGCGCTACCGCGACTGGGTGGAGGCCAACCGCAAGGCGGTCCACGAGGCGACCGGCGGGCGCGTCGGCTATCTGCACATCCCCGATATGAGTGAGTTCGGCTTTGCGGAGTTCCACCGCTACTTCATGGCGGAGTATGACCACGAGGGACTGATCGTGGATGTGCGCTGGAACGGTGGCGGTATGGTGTCGAGTCTGGTGCTTGAGAAGCTGATGCGCCCGCGTGTGGGCTACAGCTTCCAGCGATGGGGCGGCGCATCACCCTACTTCATCGAGTCGCCACGCGGTTCGCTGGTGGCGCTCACTGATGAGAATGCCGGTTCGGATGGTGACATCTTCAGCCACACGTTCAAGATGCTGAAGCTGGGGCCGCTGGTGGGTAAACGCACTTGGGGCGGTGTCGTGGGCATCGAGCCATATATTCCGCTGGCGGATGGCACGATTACCACGCAACCAGAGTTCAGCTTCTGGTTCAACGATGTCGGCTGGGGCGTGGAGAACTATGGCACAGACCCCAACATCGAGGTTGACAACACGCCGCAGGACTACGCGCGCGGCGCTGACCCGCAGCTCACGCGTAGCATCCAGGAGGCGCAACGGCTGATCGAGGAGCGTCCCGCGAAGACGCCCACGCCCGGCCCGCGTCC
>JBDTAI010000411.1:0-16717 GCA_039924685.1 Ktedonobacterales bacterium | reverse complement strand
GACGATCTCGCGGTAGTTGATGTAGTGCTGGAGGATCGCCTTAAGCGTCAGCGTGCGTGGCTGGCGGTCCACCAGGGCCAGCATGTTGGCGCCAAAGGTGGTCTGCATGGAGGTATATTTGAAGAGCTGGTTGAGCACACTGATGTGCCGCGCGTCGCGCCGCAGGTCGATCACCATGCGGATGCCCTGGCGGTCGGATTCGTCGCGCACGTCGGTGATGCCGTCCACCTTCTTGTCGCGGGCCAGTTCGGCGATCTTCTTGACGAGATCGGCCTTGTTGACCTGATAGGGCAGTTCGGTGACGACGATGCTGACCTTGCCGCGCTCGGTCTCTTCGCTGTGGGCTTTGGCCCGCACGATGATGCGTCCGCGTCCGGTGGCATAGGCGGAGCGGATGCCCTCACGCCCCTGGATGATGCCGCCGGTCGGGAAGTCCGGCCCCTTGATGATGCGACCAAGCTCTTCGATGGTGGTGTCGGGGTGATCGATCAAGTGCGTGATGCCGTCGCAGAGTTCGCGCAGGTTGTGCGGTGGGATGTTGGTGGCCATGCCGACGGCGATGCCCGCTGCGCCGTTGAGCAGCATATTGGGCAGCCGCGCCGGAAGCACAGTTGGCTCTTCGCTGTGGCCGTCGTAGTTGGGAATGAAGTCCACCGTGTCGCGGTCAATATCGCCCAGCAACTCCGCCGAAATCGCCGACATCTTGGCTTCAGTATATCTCATGGCCGCCGGTGGATCATCGTCGACACTGCCGAAATTTCCCTGGCCCAGCACGAGCTGATAGCGCATGGACCAGGGTTGCGCCATACGCACGAGGGTATCGTAGACCGCCGCATCGCCGTGGGGATGGTACTCCTTGAGGACCTCGCCGACGATACCGGCGCACTTGCGGAACGACCGATTGGACTGCAAGCCCATCTGGTCCATCGCGTAGAGCACGCGACGATGCACCGGCTTGAGGCCATCGCGCACGTCGGGCAGCGCCCGCGCCACGATGACACTCATCGAATAATCCAGATAGGCGCTCGTCATCTGATCGACGATGCCTACCGGCTTGACAATGCCAAGCTCCATGAGGTGAGGTCCTCCTGATTACGCTGAAATATGCTCTGCGAGAGACTAATCTGTTTGATCTGTGCTTCTGTCCCATCCGTTGAAATGTGGCAAGCCAGCTTCCGGCAGAGATTGGCCTACTTCTTGCGCTTGATTGCCGGAAGCGCCAGCAGTACAGTGGCACCACATACCCGACCAACTTGCGCGCCACCGCTGGCCGCAGGTATGCTACAGCACAGTGTGTGGTGGTGTGCTGCGGGCGACGCCAGTGAGGGAATGACCACCCCTGCTCACCACAGCGCCACAGGCGCTGCACATCCTATCTAGTATACCACAAAAACCCGCTCAGACCGCTTCACGCCTAAGAAAGTCGCCCTTTTGGGTAGGCTGGCTGTTATCACGGCTGAATAGGGTACCTATGGCGCTGCTGTTGGCGCCTGTTGGCGTTGAATCCAACAACACACACTACCCATACGATAAAGGATGGGAAAGGATGGGCGGATATGGCCATCAATGATATTCCCGACAGACTCTTCGTTTCCGGCGCCAGTTCCATCACATCGGATAGCTCGTCGGATAGCTCGTCGCCCACTGATAAAGAGCGAGGGCCAAAATGGGCGCGGCGGCGCGACATCCCGTTGACAATTCTTGGTTGGTTTGTGGTGATAGCCGTGATCGCCTGGCTGGCGCAGCATGTCGCGCATACATTGCTGCTCGTCGCCATCGCTGCGCTGTTCGCCTATGCCCTGATCCCCGCCGTCAGCGTTGTGGCGCGGATTCTGCCGCGCTGGCTGGCGATTCTCGTGGTATATCTTGCGGTGCTGTTGATTCTGGCAGGCGTCGTCTACCTGATCATCACGACGGCGATCAGTCAGATCGGCGGTTTGAGTAACGATATTATCGATCTGCTCACACCAGGGAAATCGCCGCTCTATGCTGCGCTGCATCAATTCGGTATCACCGACGCGCAGATCACGCAGGTGCGCGACTCCATCACTTCACAGGCAGGGGGATTGGCCAGTAGCGCGTTGCCCTACATCACAGGCGCCCTCAGCGCCGCGCTCGATGTCATTGTGGTGGCCGTGCTGAGTATCTACTTCCTGGTGGATGGCCCACGGGTGGCGCGCTGGTTTCGCAACAGCATTCCCATTGTCCAGCGTCCACGCACGCTCTTCCTGTACGATACCGTCGAGCGGGTGGTTGGTGGCTATATCCGGGGCGAACTGCTGCTCTGTTCACTGGTGGGTGTGCTGGTCGGCGGCGGCATGTGGGTGTTGGGCGTACGCTTTGCCGTGCTTCTGGGTGTGCTGGCCTTCATCTTCGAGTTCATTCCCTTCCTCGGCCCGTTCTTCTCCGCCGCCTTCTGTGTGGTGGCAGCCATCCAGAATGGACCGCTGACGATCCTGCTGGTGCTGGCTTACTTCGTCATCATCCATATCGTCGAGGGCTATCTGGTGGGGCCGCGTATCCTGGGCCACTCGGTCGGGCTGCACCCCGCGATTGCGCTGATCGCCCTGATCGCGTTCGCCGAAATCTTCGGCTTTGTTGGCGCGCTCTTTGCCGCCCCCATCGCTGGTCTGATTCAGGCGCTGATCATCGCGGTCTGGATTGACTGGCGCAAGGCGCACCCGGAGCAATTCCCCACCGGCCACACGGTTTCGCCGCAGATCGCGACTGTGCCGGTGGTCACACCGCCGCAAGACGAACCCGCTACGCCAACTGTGGAACCGGACGCCACTGCGTCTGATGGAGCAGATACGCGCTAGCCATTAGCGGGCGGCGCGCTGGCGGTCGTTCCAGCGGCGGTGGACGGGCGGAGGGGTGAGATGGCGGCTGGCGCTGTCGTCAGGCGCGTCTTCATCAGGCCAGGGATCGGGCCAGGAGGGTTGTGATAACGGCCCGCTCTGGGCGAGTTGTGGCCAGGAGGGTGTCCAGGCGCCGGGCCAGGAACTCGGCGAGTAGAGCCAGGCTGGCGCATCGGAGTCTGGCTGCAATCCTGGCTGTCGGGCTGTTTCTTCCGGCATGCCATCGTGCAGGCGCCCAGCGTTGGCGGTGAAACGCCCTGGTTCTTCCGTCCGTTGCTCCACCGGATCAAACGGGCGTGGGGTGCGCAGGAAAGCCACCAACTCGTCCAGCGAGGTAGCGGATGGCTCTGGCCACGACCACGGCAATCCCAGCCAGGCGCGCTCCACTGCCCGCACCACAGCCCGTAGCGCCCCTTCCAGCCGCAGTCGATCCTCGCGGTCGCGTTGCAGCGTCACCAGTCGCTCGGCGGCGAGATTGATCGTCTCGGCCAGCGGATGAAGCGGCCCCAGCGTATGTGTTGGGGGAATGCCGCGACCGCGTAGCGCCTCAGCCAGCGCATGTTGCAAGTCGAGCGCGTCGTCCTCCATGCGCTCGCGTTGCGCCATCATGCTCATATGCAGGAAAGCCGCTTCATGCTGGCTGGCGCGGGCAATCGCGGTAGCGCGGGCGCGGCTGGCGACCAGGCTGAGCATCACGCCCAGTGTCACCAAACCCGCGAGAACCGCGCACACACTCTGGAAGACCAGCAGTTGTGTCGCGCTCAACGCGATGGCGGGGTGTAGCGACCCTGCGAGCGTCGCCGCCACTGCGGCCAGATACAGCGCCAGCGCCCCCAACAGCGCCAGCGCCGCGCTCCACCGCCCCAGCGCGCCAAGCGCCAACGCCAGCAATGCAGGCAGCAGTAGCAAGAGCGCCGGTTGCGGACCAAATGCCAGGAATGTCCAGCCTAGCGCCCCCAACTCCGAGAGTATGAGCGCGATAGCGCCCAGACGATATGCCTGTTGCTCCGATGCAAGATAGCCCACTCCGGCGCCAGGCCCGACGACAAACGCCAGCGCCAGCGCCCAGAAGGCAGCGGGCGTCATGTCCAGCGAGAGCAACACCACAGCGGTGAGCGCCGCAATTGCCATGATCGCCGCATGCAGCGCCGCCACCGGCTGTATCACGTTCACCTCCGGCAGCCAGTGAAGCCCATATCGCCCATGCAGTGGCCGACGGTAGGCATAGGTGCGCAGCGGCGCCACTGGCGCTGACGCTGCCAGCGGGTTCGGCGTATCACGGTCGAGGTCACGTTGCGGCTGCGCGTCGCCATTTGCTTCCTCCAGTGCGCTCTCCCACAGCTGTGTGGTCGCGTGGGCGGCGCCCCCGGCGATGTTTGTGGCTTGCGCGCGCCGTGGATGCTTCACGGCAGCCACCGGGCGTGTAGCGCTACCCATACGCTGCGCAGCGCGTGGCGCAAGCGGCTCCGACGCAGCAGGCTTATCCCCAGCGACGTTGGCGCTAGCATCAGTCGTAGCAGTGGAAGTAGCAATGGGGCGGCCTGTGATGCTTGCCGCTGACCGTCGTTTGCGAAGGCGCACAGTGGGCATCTCGCTGATCTCTCCCGCTGTCGCCTCTGCCTGCGCCACCGTGACGCGCAGAGTTGCTATGGGCGTCGCACCATTGGCAGACGCGCCAGGAATCGTGAGCGGCGCCTGCTTCATCGGTGTTGCGCGGCTGCGAACGGGCGCTGTGGATGGTGGAGGCGCGGCAGTTGCTGAGGTTGGGGCTGTCGGATGACTTGACTCAGGTGGCGCAGGCGCCATGGCGGACTCAGGCGCCGGAGTGAGAGCGCCGGGAGCGACGACAAAGGCCGCCCTGGTGGGCGCCTGTGGCGCCTGGTTTAACTTGCGCGTCTTCTGGGCCGGGAGATGTGTCCGCTGTTGTGCCTTTTGCTGGCGCCGCGTCAATGGAGCAGGGCGCGCTGGAGTTCGCGTCGTCGAACGATGTGTCATCCCCACAGCCTCCTCAACCGCGCGCATTGTCTGCTCGGGTCTGCTCGGGCCTGCTCAGGTATCCCAGCATCCCTGCACTTGCCGCCACTACGTTTGCACGCTCGCTTGACAGCCGCTGCGCGCGTATGGCATAGTATCAGCAGTGATCATCCTGCGTACGCGCCTGGATACCCTCCTCTTGAGTTGAGTATACAAGCTTCTGAGCGCCAGGTACATCACACTCACAACACCAACATAATGCGCAGACGGAACGAGTACGTCTGGTGTGATCTTCAGAGAGTCCGGGGCTGGTGCGACCGGACGATCACCCAGGCCGAACATCATCCTGAGCCGTCACCCGACCAGCCAGGCGAACTGAACGAACTGACTGTAGGCGTGACCGAACCCCGCCCGTTAGCGCGGGGAGGCGTGAACACGCGCCTCGTCAAGTGGATCGCAACCATGCGCCTTCTCGCCATCAAGACGAGCGAGGGACGGTTGCGGTCAAGCAGGGTGGTACCACGAGCAATGCTCTCGTCCCTTCGGTGGGGATGAGGGCTTTTTTTATGGGCCACCATATCTCGTCCAAATGTTCTAACGTATCAGGCGGGCATAGCGTAACCCAGGAATCGGGATCGTCACACAACAGCGAATGCCAAGCGAACGGTAACACCGATGAGACAACGTCAAGAACGACACAGGAACGCGCATAGGCAGTGCAGAGGAGCCATGCTATGACACAACCGACAGAGCCGCTGGAATCGGCAATATCGGCGACATCCACCCCCGCGGCGGCGGCCTTGACGGCGCCCACAAAGCCGCTCTATCACGACGATGCGTATCTTAGCACATTTGAGGCCAAAATCGTCGCGATGGATGGGCAAGCTGTGGCGCTCGACCAGACCGCCTTCTATCCCGGCGGCGGTGGCCAGATGGCGGACCGTGGCATGTTGCTCCACAGCGGACGGCGGTTGCCACTGGCAGGCTTGCGCAAAGATGGCGAGGTGATCTGGCATCAATTGGCGCCAGACAGTGACAGTGGCGATCCGGTTGATCTTGCGGCGCTTGGCCTGGCAGTAGGCGGCGGCGTGCAGGGCGAACTCGATTGGCCCTTCCGCTATCACATGATGCGCACCCATACCGCGCTGCACCTGCTCTGCGGACTGATCTTCCGCAACTATGGCGCACAGGTGACGGGCGGCCAGATGTATCCCGACCGCGCGCGCATGGACTTTGCGATGGAGGCGTTCACCTCCGCGCTGATCGGCGACATCGAACGCTGCGTCAACGAAGCGGTGCAGGAAGATCATCCGATCAAGGTCTATCGCCTGCCACGCGCCGAAGCGATGGAGATTCCCGACCTGATACGTACCAAGATCAACCTGTTGCCACCCAATATTTCTGAGATTCGCATTGTGGAGATTACCGGCGTTGACCTGCAAGCCGACGGTGGTACGCATGTGCGCAGCACCCGTGAGGTCGGCGGAGTCAAGGTGATCAAGACGGAGAACAAGGGCAAGCAGAACAAGCGCATGGAAATTGCCTTAGTTGATGACGAATAGAGAGTGTGACACGATGAGCAACGAACACCCAACGCCGACATCGGCGAGAACATCCAATGCGCCAACCAAAGCGCGGGCGAGCACTGGCGCTGCAAAGAATGGCAAAAACGGCGCATCAGCAAAGACGGCGACTAAGAAGGCTCCAGCAAAGACCGCAACTCCCAGCGGTTCACTCTTCCAGTCGGTTCCCGCGCCGACACGGGTGGATTATCCGCTGCTGGAGGGGCAGGTGCAACGCTGGTGGGATGAACACGACATCCTCAACCGCTACCTGCACCGCAACGATGACGCCGACAAACGCTACAGCTTCATAGACGGCCCGATGACCGCGAACAACGCGATGGGCGTGCATCACGCCTGGGGCCGCACCTATAAGGACCTCTGGCAGCGGTTCAACACCATGCGCGGCTATCGGCAGCGTTACCAGAACGGCTACGACTGCCAGGGCTTGTGGGTGGAGGTGGAGGTCGAGAAAGAACTGGGCTTCACCAACAAGCGCGACATCGAGACGTATGGCATCGGGCCGTTTGTCGAGAAGTGCAAGCAGCGTGTGCTGCGCTTCGCCGCGCGCATAGACCAGCAATCGCTGCGGCTGGGCGAGTGGATGGACTGGTCCAATTCGTACCTCACCATGTCCGACGAGAACAACTACACGATCTGGGGCGTGCTCAAGAAGTGCTGGCAGGAGGGCTGGATCTATCGTGGCCGAGACGTGATGCCCTGGTGTCCACGCTGCGCGACGGGCATCTCCGACATGGAGATCAACGAGGGGCGCAAGCTGGTGACACATACCACCGTCTATGCGCGCTTCCCATTAGTTGACCGTCCCAACGAATACCTGCTGATCTGGACGACCACGCCGTGGACGCTGCCCGCCAACGTCGTCGTTGCCGTCAATCCTGATCTGACCTACGCCAAAGTGGAGCAGGATGGCGACTACTACTACCTCTCGAACGACGTGGTTCCCAAACTGAAGAAGCTGCAAGGCCACGAACACGGGCAGGCGCATGTGGTGGAGACGCTGCCCGGCAATGCGCTGCTCGGCTGGCGTTATACCGGCCCCTTCGACGAACTGCCCGCCTGGCAGGATGCGGAGGCGAAGGGCGCCGAGCATCGTGTGGTGGCCTGGGACGAGGTGAGCGCCAGCGAGGGGACTGGCCTGGTGCATATCGCGCCGGGCTGTGGCCGCGAAGACTTCGCGCTGGGAAGGGAAAACCAGCTTGCCGTGCTGGCGCCAGTGGATGAGAGCGGCGTCTACCTTGACGGTTACGACTGGCTGACCGGCAAGGCGGTTGGCGAGGTAGCGCGCCCGATCTTCGACAACCTGCGCGCGAAGGGATTGTTCTATCAGACCGAGTCCTACCAGCATGTCTATCCGCACTGCTGGCGCTGTGGTACGGAACTGATCTTCCGACTGGTGGACGAGTGGTTCATCTCGATGCGCGATCTGCGCGAACGGATGATGCGCTTTACGCCCGACATCAGGTGGATACCGGCCTTTGGGCTTGAGCGCGAGATGGACTGGCTGCGCAACATGGAAGACTGGATGATCTCCAAGAAACGCTACTGGGGCCTGGCGCTGCCGATATACAACTGCGCCGAGTGCGGCCACTTCGAGGTGATCGGCAGTGAAGATGAGTTGCGTGAGCGCGCTGTAGAGGGCTGGGACGAGTTCGCCGGTCATACGCCGCACCGCCCCTGGGTGGACGCCGTGAAGATCGCGTGTTCGCAGTGTGGCGTCGTGGTCAGCCGCATCGCCGACGTGGGTAATCCCTGGCTGGATGCAGGCATCGTGCCGTTCTCCACGCTGGATTACCATCATAACCGCGACTACTGGCGCGAGTGGTTCCCCGCCGACTTCATCACCGAGAGCTTTCCCGGGCAGTTCCGCAACTGGTTCTACTCGATGCTGGTGATGTCCGCCGTGCTGGAAGATACCGCGCCATTCAAGACTGCGCTGGGCTTCGCCACACTGTTTGATCAGAACGGCGAGGAGATGCACAAGAGCAAGGGCAACAGCATCCTCTTCGACGAGGCGGCTGACATCATCGGCGCGGACACGATGCGCTGGCTCTATAGCGCCCACACGCCGGAGGCCAATCTGCGCTTCCCGAACATCCCCACTGAGGAGGAGGCGGCGAAAGCCCGCGCCCAGGGGCAGCCGCCGCGCCTCTCTGATCTGTGGATGCAGGCCCGCGCGCCGCTGGATAAGTTCTGGAACGTCTACTCGTTCTTCGTCACCTACGCCAACATAGACAGCCTCAACCCGGCGACGCGCCAGTTGGACGTTGCACAGCGTAGCGACCTCGACAGGTGGGTGCTCTCAGAGTTGCAGGATACTGTGACGCGCGTGACCGAGCGGCTGGCCGACTACGACGCGAAGGACGCCTGCGAGACGCTCGCCAGCTTCATCGAAGACCTCTCGAACTGGTATGTGCGTCGCAGCCGTCGTCGCTTCTGGAAAGCCGAGGAGGATCGCGACAAGGTCGCCGCCTACCTGACGCTCTATGAGTGCCTGGGAACGACGACCAAACTGCTGGCGCCCTTCACGCCCTTCCTGGCGGAGTCGCTCTACCAGAATCTGGTGCGCTCGGTGGATACCAATGCGCCGGAGAGTGTGCATCTCTGCGACTGGCCGGTGGCCGATGAGGCGCTGGTAAGCCCACGTCTGCACGACGAGACGAAGCTGGTGATGCGGCTGGTCAATCTGGGGCGGGCGGCGCGCGATCAGGCGCAGATGCGTGTGCGCCAGCCGCTCTCGACACTCTATGCGCGTGTGGCGACTGAGAGCGAGCGCGAGAGTCTGGGTCGCCTCGCCGATCAGGTGCTGGAAGAGTTGAACGTGAAACGGTTGGAACTGCTGGCCGCCGATAGTGACATGCTGCACTACACGCTCAAGCCACGCCGCTCGGTGCTGGGGCCGAAGCATGGCAAGCAGTTCCCGAAGCTGCTCACTGCACTTCAGGCGCTGACGCCAGCCGAGGCGCAGACGGCGGCCCAGGCGCTCCGCGAGGCTGGGAGTTTCACCCTCACTGTGGCGGGTGAACCGGTGACGCTGCTGCCCGAAGAGGTGGATGTGGAGGCCAGCGCCCGCGAGGGCTTCACCGCAGCGGAGGAGCGCGGCTATGTGGTGGCGCTGGATACGACGCTGACGGGCGAACTGGTGGCCGAGGGGCTGGCGCGTGACCTGACCCATCTGATCCAGGAGACGCGCAAGCGGGCAGGTCTTGCCATCGAGGACACCATCAACACCACGCTGGTGACGGACGGTGAGCTTGCAGGCGTGGCGCGTCGCTTCGCCCAGTACCTGAAAGACGAGACGCTCACCTCTGGGCTACGGGTCACCACTGAGCCAGTAGCGACGCCTGATGACGCCTATACCGAGACGATCCCCGCCGCCAAGCTGGGTGGCCACGAGGTCACGGTCAGCGTGGTGAAGGTCCAGCGGTAGCGTGCCGTCTGATTGTGAAGTAACTTTCCACCTGCGCACGCTCTCCAGCCAGCGGTTGAAGCCACCCAGAGAGAGGTGCGGCTTCAACCGCTGGCTGGATGGTTAACCGCTGGCAGCGTAGTTGGGCATGGCGCTATGCGCGCTGATCGACAAAGCATGAGTCGCCGGGCAAGGTTTTGGCCTGATATTTCACCTCGGCGGCGATGCGACTGACCTCTTCCATGGTGGTGATCAGTCGCCGTTCGTTGGTGACGACGCCCACCGAGATGCTGACCAGCGGGAACTCGTGCAGGGCGCCCTGCCTGTCGCGCACCGAGATGGCCCCACGCGCCACATCAGCCGCTGAGTAGAACGCCGGACTCTCGGCCCGCCAGCAGTTGAAGATGTGTTCGCAGATCGGGGCCACGCGCTCAGGCGTGGAGATGATGATGAAGTCGTCGCCGCCGATATGCCCAACAAAGTCGGTGGCGCCGCCCAGGTCGCGCACCGTCTCGGCGGCGATCCTGGCCAGCAGGCGGATCAGATCATTGCCACTGAGGAAGCCATAGACATCATTGTATGCCTTGAAGTGATCAAGGTCGAGGTAGAGGATTGACCAGGGCCGGTGCGAGTGCAGTTGCTGCTCGATGGCGCGCTCGACAAGCTGTCCGCCGGGCAGACGGGTGAGCGGTGAGAGCAGGTTTTCCTGCACATGGCGTAGCTGAGTGCGGATGCGCGCCATCAATTCGCCGCCGTCGAAAGGCTTGGTGAGGTAGTCGTCCACCTGAGCGTCAAAGGCGCGCAGCTTGTCAGCGGTATCGTCCACGGCGCTGATGATCACCACAGGGATGTGTGACGTCTTGATGTTGGCGCGTAGTTGCGCTACCACGCCGAAGCCATCTATGCCAGGCAGCAGCAGGTCCAACAGCACAAGTTGGGGCATCTCGCGGATCGCGGCGTCAATACCCGTCTCACCGGTGTGGGCGACCACGGTGGCGTAGCCCTCCATCTTCAGCGTCTCGGCGAGCATGCGGGCGATGAGCGTATCATCCTCGATCACCAGGATTGTAGCGGAAGGGGCGTCTACAGCCGGTTCGACCACGGGATCGACCATTGGCGCTACCTCCTGCTCTCTACAATGTCCACAGCGCATATGATGTTGGCTGATGTTGGCTGATGTCGGAGCCCAGCGATGTGCCAGTGTCGCCAAGACTCCTGATGCTACCTCTATCTTCGCACACAAGGCGCAACGCGGGTAGGGCCGTTAGTACCGTTCAGGGCGACGTAATGATGGTACTTCCTGGCCTCACATCCCCTTGTTCAACCCCTGATCTTCTTCAGTTGTGCTGGTTTGCGCGCGTACGATAGCGGCGACCTGCCCCAGCGCGGCATCCTCCACCCGCTGGCGATGTTTGGGCAGCGTCTGCTCTGGCAGTGCATCCGCCGTATACCAGCCGACCTCGGAGGTTTCATCACTCACCCCCGGCTGGGCGTTGGCATCGCTGAGATGGCAGAGGAAGGTCAGCACCACCTCGCGCTTCTGCGGCTTGCTGTAGACACCCACCAGTCGCTCAATTGCAACGTCTATGCCTACCTCTTCCATGACCTCGCGCGCCAGCCCCTGCTCCAGCGTCTCACCATACTCCAGCCCGCCGCCCGGCAGATTCCACCAGCCGATGTCGCGTCGCCGCCCCATCAGATATGCGCCATCGCGCTCGATCAGCGCGAAGACGCCGATACGGAACGCCGCCTTCGCCCCCGCTGACTGCTGCTGTTGCGTCGTCTGCGTTGTCTGCGTCGTCTTGCCCGTAATATCGTCACTCATTGCCTGTCTCCTCGCCTGCTACTAATACCTGCTACTAATATAGGTGGTCCCAATAGCATCATTTGTGCTCCATCCCTATTGTAACCCCTGAGAAAGACAAGCGCGGATGTGGAAACCGCCGATGTGACAAATGCATGAAGATGCCCAATCTCATCAATCCGATAGTAGCGGAAAACGCGCATGGGCCTGTATAATGGAAGGGGCGCCGAACCTGGGAAACAGATACTCCCATACTGGCGCCTCACCACGCTGAAAAACGCGCGTGGCGCAGCATCCGGTAGTATTCCGTATGGTAGGCGCCCGCCGGAGAGATTTTTCGCTTCCCCTGCTAGAAGGAGATGACGTTTCCATGACCTATGTGATCACCCAACCCTGCGTCGGCGTCAAAGACGCCTCATGTGTGGATGTCTGCCCAGTGGACTGCATCCATCCGGCGGAAGGTGAGCCTGAGTTCGAGCGTGTTGACATGCTCTATATCAATCCCGATGAGTGCATTGACTGTGGCGCCTGCGAGCCAGCCTGTCCGGTGAACGCCATCTTTGAGGAGAGCGCCGTGCCTGCCGAGTGGAAAGAATACACGCAGATCAATGCGGACTTCTTCCGTAAATAGCCCGGTTTCAACTCATCGCTGGCCCGCGTTTAGTCCGCGCCGTCACTTGGCTGATCCGCAGTGTCGCGCAAGCGGTCACGCGGGCTATTGTTGTAGCATGTGCAAGACCTGGCAGCCATCGCTCAGATGTAGTAAGATGCGATGCGTATCCTGAAGCGTTTGCTGCCAGGCTCATACCCATGTAGCGTAGCGCCAGTCGTTCTGTGCGTCAATGCGATGCACAGCGAAGAGCGTTTGACTAATCCGATGTCGAATCCGTCCGGCGACTCAGTATCGCTGGCAGAGAGGATCGAACGGGAGCGGAGATGAACATCAACGAAGCCTCCATCTGGATCGAACGAGGCATGGCCCTCGACGATCAGGAACGCTACGACGAGGCGCTGGCGGCGTATGACCGCGCCCAGACGCTCGCTCCCAATGACGCCGACATCTGGCTGCTCAAAGGGGGGACGCTCTTCGCGCTCGAACGCTACGACGACTCGCTGGTGGCCTATGAGCACGCGATCACGCTCGATGACGTGCTGTCCGACGCATGGGTAGGCAAGGGCAGCGCCCTCAACGGTCTTGAACGCGCCGACGAGGCGCTTGAGGCCTATGATCACGCGCTGGAAATTGACCCGACCGACGCCACCACCTGGCTGCTGCGCGGCGGTGCGCTGGCCGAACTCGAACGCTATGATGAGGCGCTGACCTCGCACGACCGCGCACTGGCGCTCGACCCAGAGGAGCCTGACGCCTGGGCGGGCAAGGGTGATGCGCTGGCCGAACTCGAACGCTATGATGAGGCGCTCGAAGCCTATGAGCATGCGCTGGAACTCGATCCCGACTCGCTCGATGCCTGGTTGGGAGAGGGTGAGGCGCTGCTGGAGCTTGAGCGCCCAGTGGAGGCTCTGGCGGCGTATGATCGCGCGCAGGCGCTCGACAACGAGGACCCCGATGTGTGGGCGGGCAAGGGTGACGCGCTGGCCGAGCTTGAGCAGCACGAAGACGCGCTGATCGCCTACGATCAGGCGATCCAGATCGACGCCGAAAGCCCGCGTGGGTGGACAGGCCGTGCGCTGGCGCTCAACCATCTGGGCCGCCACGAAGACGCCCTGGGCGCCTACGCCCGCGCCGCCGATCTCGACCCAGAGAACGCGCTGCTCTGGATGTTTCGTGGCCACACCTACGCCCAACTCAACAAAACCAGCGAGGCGCTCGATGCCTATGATCGCGCGGTAAGCCTTGATCCCACTCTGGGCTGGGCGTGGCGCAACAAGGCGCATATCCTGCGCGTGCTTGGGCGCGAGGATGAGGCGCATTCTGCGCAGGAACAGGCTGACCTGTTGGGCGACGATGATAATGACGACGATGATGACGACAATGATGGCAATGATGGCAATGATGGCAATGATGGCAATAATGATGGCAATAATGCCAATATCTGGTGATCGCTACGGAAAGGCTGGCCGACGATGACGACGAGCAAGTTTACACCGGAGCGCATCGGCGACTGGGGGTCTCCTGCCGCCGGCACAGCGGATGGCTATAGCGAAGAGCGGCTGGTGATGACCGATGGCGCCAACCTCTTTTTCCGTGCCTGGAAGTCGTCTGACGCGCAGGCGCCGACGCTCGCCCTGATCCACGGCCTCGGCGCGCATAGCGGCTGGTTTGTAGATATGGCCAACGAACTGCACCTCAAAGGGCTGACCGTCTACGCTGTGGACCATCGTGGCTTCGGGCGCTCAGATGGCCCACGCGCTCACACGCGCAAGGGCAGTGTCTATGTCGATGACCTCACCGCCTGGCTCACCGAGGTCAAGCGCCGCCAGCCACAGTCGCCGCTCTTCATTCTGGGGCATAGCATGGGCGCGATCTTCTCGCTGTTTGTGGCCGCCGCCGATACACACCGCCAGTCGCCGCTGCTCTCGGGGCTGATCCTGATGAATCCGTGGATTGACAATCAAAACAACCCTTCGCTGCCGACTGTGCTGGGGCTGGTCTTCGATGGCATGCGCGGTTCGGAGCGGCGCTTCAAGGGCGCTGGCGGCTCTGAGACGATGACACGCAACCCCGAAGCGGAGCAGTTTCTTGACGCCGACACCTTCTGGGTGCGCGATCAGAGCGCGGCCTTCCTCTATCAGATCAGCCGCCTGCGCCTGGGGGCAGTTGGCAAGGCGAATCAGGTACACATCCCCGCGCTCGTGATACAGTGTGAGCAGGATAGAGCCGTCAAGCCCGCCGCCAGCCGCCGCGCCTATGACAAGCTGGGCAGCGCCGACAAAACATGGAAGACCTATCCAGGATTCGCCCACGACTGCGAATTCGAGCCTGAGCGCGCCATCCTCGATGACGACATCGCCGCCTGGGTGAAAGCGCACAGCGCCTGATAGCCACCGCGTGCACAACGCGCATGGCGGCGCCCATCTCTCATCATAGAAGCTGATACCATGCTAGAGACGATTCTCGATCTGGCGACAATTTTTCGCGCCCACGGCAAAGAACTCTATATGGTCGGCGGCACGGTCCGCGACCTGTTGCTGCGGCGCGAAACCACCTCGCCTGACATAGACCTGACCACCAATGCCCGCCCCGACGAGATCAAGCGGCTCGTCGCTGGTACGCATCCCGCCGCCGTCTTCTCCATCGGCGAGAAGTTTGGCACGGTGCGTATCCACTATCACCGCGCACCGCACGCGGATGCGTCGAGCGACTCCGGCGCGCACAGCGAGCCTGCTGTGACGGCGGCGCCCGCCAGCCCTGAGCCGGTCGCCATCATTGTCGATCAACCGGCTGATGTGGACATCGTGGAGATCACCACCTATCGCAGCGACAGGTATGATCCCGATTCGCGCAAGCCCGAAGTCACCTTTGGCGACACGCTGGAAGGCGACCTGCTGCGCCGTGACTTCACGATCAATGCGATGGCGCGCGATCCGCTTTCGGGCGCGATCCTCGATCCCTATGGCGGGCGGGCCGACCTCGATCGGCGACTGATCCGCGCGGTGGGCGACGATCCTGAACGGCGCTTCGACGAAGACCCGCTCCGTATGCTGCGCGCCGTGCGTTTCGCCGCCCAGCTTGACTTCCAGATCGAGGAGGCGACGGCACAGGCGATTGCGCGGCAGGCGGCGACGCTCGGCAAGATCAGCCGTGAGCGCATCCGCGACGAGTTCACCAAGGCGCTGGAAACACCGCGCCCCGATCTGGCGATCCGCCTGATTGTGGACCTGGAACTGGCGCCGTATGTCGTCGCCGAAGTGCTGGAACTGCGCGGCGTGAGCCAGCTTCCCACGCCAAAGGCGCCGCGCTCGAAGGATGTCTACGCGCATGTGCTGCGGGTGGTCGCCGGTATTCCCAGTCGCCCCGCCACGCGCTGGGCCGGACTGCTGCACGACATCGCCAAGCCGCGCACGCGCTCGGTAGAGAATGGGCAGGTACATTTCTTCGGCCATGAGGATGTGGGAGCGGTGATGGCGCGTGACATCCTGCGTCGCCTCAAGTTCGACAAGCCGTTTATTGACCACGTTGCGCGGCTGGTGAAGCTGCATATGCGCGCCAACGGCTATCTGCCCGACTGGACGGATGGCGCGGTGCGACGGCTGATGATTGACGCAGGCGACGCGCTGCCCGATCTGCTCGATCTCTCACGCGCCGACATCACCAGCTATCGCCCCGAAAAAGTCTCGCGGGCGGTGGCGCGGGTCAACGAACTCGAGGCGCGCTGCCGCTGGCTGCGTGAGGAGGCCGAGCGTGTCCCCATCAAGAGTCCGCTGGATGGCAACGATCTTATGGAACTATTTGGGCGCGGCCCCGGCCCCTGGCTGCGACCCATCAAGGATCACCTGCTTGATCTGGTGATTGATGGCCAACTCACCGCCGACGACCGCGATGGCGCCGCCCGCGAGGCGCAACGTTTCCTTGCTGAGTTCGAGGCGCAATCAAGCACACCGCCTGATGTGACTAGCGCCATCCAGCCCGCGCACCTATTGGATGGTAAGCAGTCTGACGGTAAGCAGGAGGCACAGGCCGGTCCAGCGACCAAACGCACTGCCCGCGCCGCCAGCCGCCGCCAGTCACGCACCGCGCTGCCTGCCGCGCTGGATGCTGTGGGCAACCAACAACCGCCAGCATCACCATCAGCCGAGGCGGCAGGGGCGACCGAGCGCCAGATCACGCATACCCACGCCGCCAGCCGACACCGTGACTCCAATCCACTTGCGCCTGCTACCACTTCCCCCAGCGCAGACGTCACTGCAAACGTCACTGCAAACGTCACTGCAAACGTCACTGCTGGCGCGTCTCGTGAGGAGATCGTCGCTTTCCTCGATGAGTACCTGAACGTCAGCCGCTTCCGCGATGTGGCGCCGAATGGCATGCAGGTGATCGGCAAGCCGCAGGTACGGCGGATCGCGCTGGGCGTGAGCGCGCATCTGGCGCTCTTTGAGGCGGCGGTGGCCCAGCAGGCCGATTTGATCC
>JBDTAI010000410.1:0-7399 GCA_039924685.1 Ktedonobacterales bacterium | reverse complement strand
ACAATCGGTCGGATGATGATGGTATAGGATGACGATGAGAGCGCGGCCTGGAGATCAGGCGCGCCAAAACGCGCATCGATCAGGATAAAGGCCGAATTGATCAATGCTACCACGAAGACACTGGAAGGTGTCAAAAGCGAGACAGCAAACAGTTCAGCAATGACCATCAGATCATACAGGGGAAGAACGTCAACGGTCGTAAGGCCACCGATCAGGATGGCGGCGATCAACACAGCGTTTACCAGAATCACCAGCGTCCCGCCCGTGATTTCAACCAGCCCGCGCTGGTTGAAGAACACCAGGAGCAGACTGATGATCAGGCTGCCCAGCAGTTCATAGAG
Organism: Ktedonobacterales bacterium; assembly: GCA_039924685.1. Classification (GTDB taxonomy): domain Bacteria; phylum Chloroflexota; class Ktedonobacteria; order Ktedonobacterales; family JADMIN01; genus JBDTAI01. Next base: position 7,058 of record JBDTAI010000410.1, on the reverse strand, counting down.
CGTCGTTGGATCCCCAATACCGACGGGGAGTGAAAGCACATTGAGGATGATGAAGGCCAGCAGCAGCACGGCGGCCAGCCGGGCGCGGCGTACCCGTTCACGCACGGCGAAGGGGGCGCTAGCCGGTGGTATGGGCGGCGCCGCGATGCGATACCACCAGCCCAGCGGACTGCGTTCCGTTTGGGAATCAGGCGCCTGACTATTCGCGCCCGGTTGATTACCTTGCAGTCCGTTCAATTGACGAGTGGCTTCGCGCTCCATAACAGCACGCGAGTTACGCATAGTGGTGATTCCCCTTCTCGCTCCCTCATCCTGGGTTTGGGCTGGTTTCATCTGGTTTCGGCTGATGGCGTTCTGTAGAGCAGCCGTATGTCTCACGCCTATCCTCACCACTTTACCATAGCGTGTACACTGGGATTGTGCTTCTGGTACGGATAGCGTCGCGGGATGATGATAGCTGGGACGATAGCTGGTGTTGACTGTTCACAACGCCCCACTATACTGAGGTCATGATCGCTTGTCAAGAGCCAGGTTTTTCTGTGGCTGAGAGGATGTCTATATGGCTACTGCGACGCGGCTGCGCACGCCCGTTGGCGGGCAGGGGCTACCCTACATTGGCGAGGCGCTGACCTTCCTGCGCGATCCTGCCACCTTCGTCGCGGCGCGGCGCGCGCGCTATGGGCCGATCTTCACCACGCGCTTCCTCGGCCAGCGGGTGATCGTGCTGCCCGGCGCCGAGGCGCAACGCATCGTGCTGGCCGCGCAGGTCGAAAACTTCCCCTGGCGCGACGGCAACCCCTACGCCGAACCATTCCTGGCAGGAACACTGGCGCTGACCGACGGCCTGCCGCACGACATCCCACGCAAGGCCATGTCGCCCGCCTTCCACCGTCGCTCGCTGACGGACTATGTGGCGCAGATTCAGCAGGCGGTTGATACACGGCTCGGTGCCTGGGGCGCTGCGGGCGTGCGTCCGTTCTTCCCGGAGGCGCACCGCATCACTTTCTCGCTGGCCTTCCTGCTGCTCTTTGGCGCCGATGTGTTTGAGCAGTATGACGACCTCAACCGCGTCTGGACAACTTTCATGGATGGCGCCGTCAACCCGGTGCAGCTCAATCTGCCGTTCACGCCGTTCGGCGCCGCGCTACGCGCCCAAAAGCGTATCGAGGCCCACCTGCAAGCGATCATCACGCAACGGCGCGACAGCGAACAGGCGCAGGGCGCTTCTGGCGCTGCGATGGATAGGGGTGATTTGCTGGATATGCTGCTGCGTGCGCGCGACCAGCACGGTATTCCTCTCGCCGATGAGGTGATCCGCGCCGAACTGAAGGTGCTGCTCTTCGCCAGCTATGACACGACGCCGGGAACGATGGTCTGGCTGCTGGTCGAGTTGCTGCGCCATCCTGCGTTGCTCGCTCGCGCCCGCCAGGAGGTGATCGCTCACTGTGGCGCCGATGCCGCCGCGCCGCTCACCTACGAGATGCTGCGCCAGATGACCTTGCTGGATGCAGCGATCAAGGAGGCGCTGCGTGTTCATCCGCAGTCGGTGTTTTCGCTGCGTGGCGTGCGCGCGGCGTGCGAGATTGCAGGCTACGCCATTCCGGCGAAGAGTACGATCATGCTTGTGCCAGCCTATACACACCGCATGCCGGAGTATTTCGCCGATCCCGCTGTGTTCGACCCCGACCGCTTTCTGCCACCGCGCCAGGAGGATGTGAAGCATCCCTATGCCTTCATCGGCTTTGGTGGCGGCCCGCGCATCTGCATTGGCGAAGCGTTGGCGCGTATCGAGATCAAGGTGTTCTTCGCCCAGCTTGTGCGCCGATTTGACTTGGGGCTTGTCGAGCGGCAAGACCTGACGCCGCGCTATGTGCCCAGCCGCCCCAAAGGCAATGTGCTGATTACGTACAGCGAGCGCGCCGACACGCCTGCCTGAGTATGACGCCTCTCACCTGCAAGAGATGGCCCCTTCCCGCCGCTGAATAGCAAGAAGGGGCTATTGTCCGCTGTGGACGGCTACCAGAGGATGGCCTCGGACAGCTGCACAGTGATCACATGCGCGTCGTTGCCGAAGTCGTCAAGATTCTCGTTGGTGTGCGCGATGATCTGCGCGGCGGTCAGTGTGTCGCCATCTGCGGTGGTGTGGGCGTCGGACGCCAGGATGACATCGTAGCCCAGACTCACCGCCTGCCGACTGGTGGTATCCACACAGCGTTCGGTGCGCAGGCCGGTGATGACCAGCCGGGTGATAGTGATACCCCGCGACGCCAGCGCATTGCCCAGCGTCGTCTCGTAGAACGAGCCTGAGGCGCGCTTGCGGATCACCAGATCGCCCGATTGCGGCGCCAGCGCGGGATGGATGCGCCAGCCCGCTGTCTCCGGTTCCAGCGTCTCGCCGGGGTCGCTGTCGTGTTGCATATAGATGATCGTTGCGCCTGCCGAGCGCGCCTGGGCCTGCAACTCACAGATATGCGCGATCACCTCGTCGTGCTGGTAGGCGGGGTTGGCGCCATCGCCGCCATCGAGCATGGCGGTCTGCGTATCAATCACCAGCAGCGCCGTCGGTGACGCTGTTTGTGACGCTGCGGTCTCTTGCTGTTGTTGCGAACTCATGAAAAGCGGTCTCCTCATTGCTGCTTTGCCAGGCATGCGGACACGCGCTGAACTCAACCTCATCAGCCGATCAGCCGTGTGTAGACGTATGCGTTGGTGGCAGCAGAAGCAGGTAGGTGAAAAGGGGTGTTGCGTGTGGGGCATGCGGCCAGGAACACCGCGCCGTCAATGGCAGTGGCGTTCCGTCTTGCTGGTGGCCCGGCGCATTCAGTTGTCGGTGGCCAGAGAGGCCGGTCGTTCACACTACCGCTTAATTCACCGGAGGAAACCTTATCATAGTGGGGATATTTGGGGTATGCGGGAGCATTTGCCGCTTCCCGCGCAGGCGCTATAGCACGCTTTGCAATCGGGCGCAAGCGTTGACGTGTGCGTTCCTTGCTCCTGTTGCGCCTCTCAACTCCTTCTTACCTATTCCTTCCTATTCCTTCCTGTCCCATCAGTCGTGTTCCTGACTCCAATCACCTGGCTTCCTGATGCCTTCTGGACTTCCCTGCCACTTGTATATCCTCGTGCGAGTACTCTAAAGCTACTTTCATGCCAATGCGCAAAAACGCCGCTCTCCTCGCTATCGCTCTCTCCTCAAAGCGGCACGAGCGATGTGAGCAAAAGCGTGGCGCCACGGTGTACAATGAAGGCCACAGCGCAGAACAGAGCAGCATACAGTGCCGGATACTACCCAGCCCTTGTGTCCAGCGTATTCAATCATGTCTAACCATACGCAACCGATTTCAGCGCCTCACCCCCAAAGATAGTCGAAGAAGCTCAAGACCAGCAGGAAAGAGGACGCTATGCCACGCAAGCCACCCGACCGACCGGGACAATCAGGACAACCACCCGGACAACCACCCGGACAACCACCCGGACAACCACCGCAGCGACCATCCCCCCTATCGTCTTCCGCATCCGCTCGCCCGCCTGCCTCAGATGGCGGCAATGGCGGCGATCCAGATGCCGCGCCGCCCCCTCGCGTTGACCAGGATGCGCAATCGGAGCCGCTCGATCAGCAGGCGATTCCGGCTATGATCCCTGGCGACGCCCGCACGCGCCTGGCGCACATGCGGGGCGGCGCTGGGCAAGCGGGTCTTTTCACCAGCGACCTCTCGGTCAACGAGTTTGTGTTGCTGCGTGAGGCGGGGTTTGCGCCGCTGGGGATGGTGGTTGGCTCCAGCATCTATCACATCGGCTGGCAGCCCACGTATGGGTCGGGCTATGGCTACGGCTTGATGGGGATGGGATATAGCTATGTGGACCAGGAACTCGACGTGCTGACACAGGCGAAGTACAACGCCCGCGAGCTGGCCATGTCGCGTATGGAGGCCGAGGCCGACGCGCTGGGCGCCGACGGAGTGATCGGCGTGCGGCTGGATGTGGGACAGTATGACTGGGGCCAGGACCTTGCCGAGTTCATCGCCGTTGGCACGGCGGTGCGGGCGCTGGATGGCACAAGCCACCGCACGCGCTTCGGCAAGCCGTTCACCAGCGACCTCTCCGGGCAGGACTTCCGCACGCTGCTTCAGGCGGGCTATCGTCCGCAGGGGTTGGTATTGGGTGTCTCGGTGTTCGCCGCCTATCAGAATGGCATCGAGTTCCAGATGATCTCCGGCTGGGGCTGGGGCGGCGCCTGGGGTAGCCAGAACCGCGAGATACAACGCTTCACCCAGGCGACCTATGCCGCGCGCGAACTGGCGATGGGGCGGATGGAGCGCGAGGCGCGTGAACTGGGGGCCGAGGGCATTGTCGGCATGCGGATTGAGATGCAGACCCGCCTCTCGCGCACCGACGCGGAGTTCCGCGAGGCGCTCAACGATGCACACTCGATGCCAGCGCAGCAATGGCGCAGCTTTGTGGCGGACCTCTACGCCGTCGGCACAGCGGTGACGCCGATCCATGCCGACCATGAGATTGCGCCGCCGCAGATGGCGTTGTTCCTCGATCAGTGAAGCAGTGAGCCGGAGGAGTTGGAGGAGTTGGAGGAGTTGGAGGTGAGCATGGAACAGGGCGATGCGGGGATGGGGTTTGAGTTGCTGGCGGCCTCATTACGCGCTGACGCTGGCGATACAGGAGCCTTTCTCAATGCGCTGGCGGTGAAGCTGGCGGGCGCGCTGCCCCAACGTGTGCAGGTCGAGCGCGGCGGCGGACTCTTCAGCCATCAGCATCCCGTGCGCAGCTTGAGCGTGAACCTGGGTGACTGGGTCTATCTGCTGGCGCAAGATGGCATTGGTGGGTTGAGCGCCTCGCGCACCCATGCCGTGCGGGGTATCGCGCTCAAGAGTGAGCCGCTGGACCTTGACGAGTGGCTTGACGATCTGGCGGCGGAACTGGCGACGCTTGCCCAGCATAGCGCCCAGGATCACGCCGCGCTGCAACGCCTGCTGGGGTGAGGGGAGGCCAGCGGCTGAAGCCGCGCCTCTGGGCCTTGCAGGCCACAAAGCCCGCCCGCGCGGGCGGGAGCATGTTCTCTTGCAGAGCAGTTAGCATGAATGAGGGAGCGACACAATGGCGCGACAGACACAGGGGACCCAGGGACAGCAGCCTGCACAATCGGGCAAACAGGATCAGCAGGGGCAATGGGTACAGCCCGATCAGCAGCAGGTGCAGGTGCAGACGCCGCCCCACGCGCTTGAGCGGCTGAAGCGCATGCGTGGGGGTGATGGAAAGCAGGCGCTTTTCACCAGCGATCTCTCGGTCAATGAGTTTCTGCTGGTGAAAGAGGCGGGCTTCGATCCGGTGGGCATGGTGGTGGGATCGAGTATCTACCACATCGGCTACCAGATGGCCTACTTCAACGTCAGCCAGGAATTGAATGTGCTCTCGCAGGCGATGTATAGTGCGCGCGAACTGGCGATGGCGCGTATGGAGTCCGAGGCTGATACGCTGGGCGCCGATGGCATCGTCGGTGTGCGGCTGGATGTGGGTCGCTACGAATGGGGCGCCGATCTGGCGGAGTTTATCGCCATCGGCACGGCGGTGCGTTCACACGACGGCACGAGTCACCGCACGCGCTTCGGCAAGCCATTCACCAGCGATCTCTCTGGGCAGGACTTCCGCACGCTGCTTCAGGCGGGCTATCGTCCGCAGGGACTGGTGATGGGTAGCTGCGTCTATCATGTGGCGCATCAGGGGCTGGGCCAGTGGTTCAAGACGGTGGGGCGCAACACCGAGATGGAGAACTTCACCCAGGCGCTCTATGATGCGCGCGAACTGGCGATGGAGCGCATGCAGGCCGAGGCCGAGAACCTGGGAGCCGAGGGGGTGATCGGCGCGCAGATCAAAGAGTCGAGCCACGGCTGGGACTCGCATATCATCGAGTTCTTCTCCGTCGGCACAGCAGTCACACCGATCCGCGCCGACCACGAGATTGCGCCGCCGCAGATGGTGCTCAGTCTCAACGGCTAGCTGCGCCCGCGCAGGCGCCAGAGTGAAAACCGGAACGATAGTCCACGAAACCGGGCAATACCGGGCAATACCGGGCAATACCGGGCAATACCAAGCAATACATGATAGCGATGTAGCGGCGCTGGCAGTTCGTCCGTCTTTTTACGTAGCAGGGCAGCCAGTCGCCGCCCTGTCGCGTGTCATGCCGCGTATCAGGCAGTTGGGCATGTGAAGATTGTGGCTAGTATGGCAAGTGTGGTTAGTGTTGGAGGGAATACTTCGTGGCGCGAACAAGTGTAACAGCATCGCAGCCAACCATCACCGAGCGGGTGATCGCCGAAGGGATCGGCACGTTCCTGCTGACGTTTGTGGGTGGCGGGGCCGCCGCTCTCGCGGCCCTCATTGCGCATGGCAACCATGGTACGGCGCCCTATGCCGACGTTCTGGGCGTCGCGCTGGCGCATGGCCTGATCCTGTTTGTGATCGTGCTGGCGATCGGCAAGATTTCGGGCGCGCATGTGAACCCCGCCATAACGATTGGCCTCGCCGCTGTCAACAAGTTTCCCTGGGAGGAAGTTCCCGGCTACCTCATCGGGCAGTTTATCGGTGCGATTGTGGGCGCTGCGGCAATCCTGATTCCCTATGGCGCGCAGGCGGCCACCATCGGCCATCTGGGCGCCCCTGCGCTGGCGGTCAACACCAATATCTGGCAGGGGTTATTTAGTGAGGCGATTGGCGCCTTCATCCTGGTCTTCGCCGTCATCGCCACTGCGATAGATACCCGCGCGCCTGCCGGATGGGCTGGCCTGACGATTGGCATGGCGCTAGCCGCAGCGATTCTGCTGGTGGGTGTGGCGACCGGCGCCGCCGTCAATCCTGCGCGCGCCGTCGGCCCCATTATCATAGACGCCATCTTCTATCACACGTCCCCAGATGGTTGGCTGACCACCATCGTCTGCTACATCATCGGTCCGCTCATCGGTGGCGTGGTGGCGACCTTCCTCTATGCGTACATCGCGCGTCTGCCGCGTACCCGTCGCTAGACAGCGTCCCATCAGCAGTTGCGCCAG
>JBDTAI010000409.1:0-2582 GCA_039924685.1 Ktedonobacterales bacterium | reverse complement strand
GACAGGAATCGAACCTGCAACCTGCGGTTTTGGAGTTCTCTCTCGCTTGTTCATGGGCGTTCGGCTGTGTTCAGGAACGCTGGCGAATTAAGGCTTTGCCATGTTTGCTGTTTCACCTTCGTTCAGGTGCAATCGCGCGGGTTGGCGTAGCGGTTGGCGTAGTAACTGCTGATTCTGTCTTTCCATCTGTGGGCTTCACCCACACCCTAACGCTTCAAGTCGCTGGCGGGTGATCTCGGCGTCGGGGTGGTTGAGTTGCACGTAGATTTTGAGCGCCTCGCGGAAACCTGCGCAGGCTGATGAGATATTCCCCTCTAGTCGGTCAAGCTCAGCCAACCACCACACGGCCTCGACGATATGATCAGGTTGCTCGACCTGACGCGCCAACTGTAGCGCCTCATTCAATTCTTCTCGCGCCCTCGCATATTCATGAACCTGTATATCGAGCGATCCAAGCGACTGCCACTCTAATGCCTGACTTGCTTTATCGTCTAGCTCCTCCGCCAGTTGCAACGCCTTCTGATAGCCTGCGCGCGCCCCCTTGATGTCGCCGGTCTGAGAACGCGTGACAGCTAATTGGTGGGTAGCCCACCATTGTTCATGTTTATCGTCCATTGCATCGGCGGCTTCTACACACCATTGATAGATCACCAGTTCCTCACGGCGGCGTCCGCGCACATTCCAGGCTGTATTCAACGTCTTCGCCAATGCCAGTGTGTCGTTGTGTCGCTGGTGATCATGCGCCCAGGCAAGGGCAAGCATCAAGCCATCAGCCTCATGCTCCAGCGCGTTCATGCCTGCCAGGCCGGAATGTTGTCTGGCATACGCCAACCAGTACGCGTAGGCGGCGGCGCCCAGCGCATCCTGCGTATCGAATGACAGTTCGCCCAGGCGGTCGGCTGCGTACTCACGCAGTAGCGGGTGGAGCCGCATCCGGTCGTCGGCCAGCGGCTCGATCAGCGAGAGGCCCACCAGAGCGTCCAGCGCATCGCTCCCCGGCTCGTTCACTGCCTTGTCAGTTGGTGTGTTCAGTGTAACCGCTGCATCGGCCGCCCTCAGCGCGGCGGCGCGCGGGAAGCTCGATCCATCCAGCACGGAGAGACCAGCGAAGAGCAGGCGTTGCATCGGCGCCAGAATGGCCCATGAGCGGTCAATGCTGGCCTTCAGCTTCGCCAGCGGTCCGGCCCCTGTTACCCCTTCCGTGCGCAGTTGATTGAGCAGCGCAGGCAGGGAACGCCGTTGCACGCTGGCATAGTCAGCCGTCAGTTGGATCGCCAGCGCCAGTCCTCCCAGTTCGGTGATGATGCCAGGCAACGCATACGCTTCATCGGCTGTCGGTCGCTCAGGGAAGCGCAACTGCACCTGTGTCACAAAGAGTCGCCGGGCGGCTTCGTCGTCCAGCACGCCAAGTGGGAAGCCGCGCACCAGCGGCGAAACGAGCGCCTGTCGCGCAGTCAGCAGCAGCGCCGTCTGCGGGCCGGTGAGCGTCTGCGCCAGTGTGTCGGCATAGTCCTGCGGCAAGTCTGGCTCCACGTTGTCCAGCGCAATCAGCAGCTTGTCCCGGCCAGGGTTGGCCAGCGTGGCGTGCAGGGCAGCGCGCTGGCGATTCGGGTCTCCCAACTGAGTGATCTCGGTCTCCCCCAACAACCCGGCAAGGTCGCTCCAGATAGTCGCCAGCCCCTCCGCGCCATGCTTGCCCTCACATGACAGCCATACGGCGCTGGGGACGATGCGCCGCTCCACCGCCAGCGCCACCGTCTCGGCGGCCAGCGCCGTCTTGCCAATGCCAGGCAACCCATCCACCGCGCAGACATTCGTCGCACCGCCTGCCGCTAGCGCCGTCAGTAGCGCTTCCACTTGCGGGTTGCGGCCAAAGAGTTCACGGGGCCGGGGCAAGCCGCTGGTGGTGACGACGCCTGCGGGCAGAGGCGCGACCTCGGCGCGGATGAGACGGCCAGCTTCCACAGCGCGCTTCACCGCCTCGGTTGCGCCCTCGAAGGCGCCCGTATAGCCTCCTTCCAGGCTACCACTATAGCCCCCTGCAAAGCCACCCATTGCTCCGCCGGTGGTCGCTGCATTGGCTATCTGTGGGGTTGCAGCATGTACTTTGCGGTCGGCAACCTCAGCCCCAGCGTCTGCGCCGACGGTAGCCGCTATCTGCGCATTGGAGGCCTGGGCGTCCAATTGGGCCTCATGGGCGGCGCGCAGACTCACGGCGTACAGCAGCGCTAGGAGCACGGTAAGGGGCCAGGCGATCCAGGGATAGGCGATGAAGGCGTCGTACAGGGTGGCGATTTGGCTGATAAGATGCGGCCAAAAGTTCGCCCAGCCGTACTGGTAGATGATGGCGACAATATCGCTTGCCAGCGCACCGATGACAGCCAGGTCAAAGGCATACTGGTAGATACCGAGCGGCCAGCGCAGTGGCCTGGGGATCAGGAAGTGGGGTGGATGCGCGTGGGTGGTAGTCTGCGTGGCTACGGCGGTTGGGTGGTGTCGCGCCATATATGCCTCCCCAGTTCAGAGACTCAGATTACTGCGATGAGGTCAGTCATTCAGAAATGGAATAGCGTGTCAGGATT
>JBDTAI010000408.1:0-2909 GCA_039924685.1 Ktedonobacterales bacterium | reverse complement strand
AATCGTCTATTAGATATCAATATGGAGTTTCGCCATGGCGCCACGTAACAGACCCGGAAACAAAGGAGATGTGCCAGATGAGGTAGCTGCTATACGGGCCGCGATAAAGGATTGCTTGAATCAACAGGATGGTCAGGGGCGAGTTATATGCAATGCAAAGTATGGCGTGTACTGCTTCTACGATTACGACAACGAGCCGATTTATGTCGGACAAACCTCAGAAAGCCTGCGGCAGCGTATTGGGCGTCATCTCACGAACCAACGAACTGATGCTGTAGCTATGAACGTTCTTGACCCATTTGAGGTGAGAGTCATCGAGATGTATCCGCTTTGGGAGCTAGCCGATTCTGCGTACTCGAAAGACGAGCGGCAAAGCATTCTCAATCGGGCTGAATACGCACTGTATCAAAAAGTAGTTGAACAATCGCGTTATCATGCCGTGTTGAACGAGGCAGATGTCCCACAAACCGAACACTATCCGCTGCCAATTACGTACAGTCGCTCTATCATTCCGGATGCAATTTACGAACTGCGCAAGCACCCTGATATTCGTATGGCCCGGCGGGCAATGACCGTAGCCAACCTTGCCCGCGTGATTAGTGAGCGTGACGTCTCGGTAGGGCTACGCAGGACATTGCTGACGCAAGTGCGCCGCCTCGAACATTTGGCACGAACACGACTGGAAGAGTTTGGTGAGAGCTATCCACAAGAGGCTGGTGGCGAAACAGGCGAAGCACCCGACACTAGCGAGACATTGGTAGACGACATTGAGTAACGTCTCTATGGACTGCGCCAACCGTTGCTACCTGCCAGCGGCGCGGAGTGGGGCGAGCAGCGCCTGTGGATCGCCTGCCTCGACACCCAGCGTATCCTGAATCCAGGTGAGGGCGCGTGTTACCTGCTCGATGTCGCGCGCGCGGTCGCCGCTGGCCGTCTGGCCCTGCGCCAGCAGGCTGAGCGCCACGAAGCTGAACCCCAGCGGCAACACCGAGGCAAATATCTGGAGCCGCTGCTCAAGGTCGGCGTCGCGCAGATCGCGCACCCCCGCCAGATAATCCGCCACGAAGCGTACATACTGGTCGGCGGTCAGCTCGCCCGAAAGCGCGGCCAGCGCGGCGGCGCGCCCCACCTCCATCGCCGGATCGCCCAGGCCAAAGCCTTCCCATTCCAGCAGCATCAAGCGACCCTGTGCCTCGGTGAGATGCGCGGGAACCGGGTTGCCATGACAGGGGCGACGTGTCACCTGGCGCCAGAGCGCGCGGTTGGCCTCGATGCGCGCCGTGACGATGGCGTCCAGCATGGTGAGCGCATCCAGCAGTGGGCGATACTCCGGCGCGGTGTAGGCGGCGCGGCAGGCGTCCCAGGCGGCCTGGTTGCGTTGCCGCCATGTGGCCGCATCGGGACTCATACTCGATGGAACCTGCACTGTGTCGGCGGGCAGATGGTGCAGTGTCAACAGCAGAAAGAGCCAGCCATGCGCTTCTTGATCGGTGAGGGCGCGGTGGCCGAGGACTTCACCACGCGGCGCTTGCAGCACCACCACCGGACCCGTCAGCGCGCCGCCCGCCTCATCTAGCCGCACCAGTGTCGGCGCCAGGCCAACCTCGCCACCCAGGCGCAGACCCGCCGCCTCGCGTCGCGCCGATTCCAGCGCCACCGGCTCATAGCGTTTGAGGATCACCACGCCTGCCGGTCCGCTGATGCGAAAGCGGCGTTCGCCCGCCACGCTGCGCTCTGGCTGGATAGTGGCCGCCTCGCCCACATCGGGGATCGGCTGCTGGCGCAGATACTCGCGCACTGCTTCGACGCCCACTGCGCCTGCTCTGCCTGTCGTCATGTCCTCTATGCCGTTCTATTTCCATGCACGTTCCATGCACATTGTTGGTTATTCTGCCAGCTTAGTTCACCCACTCGTCGGCGCCCTGCTCACGCAGGCGCACGGTGGCATTGACCGGGCGGGCGGCCAGCTTGGCGCGCTCTTGCAGCGTCGGCTCAGGCTGGGTCTTGTCGCGGCCAACATAGGAGGGCGCCAGCAGCACGGCGAAGACGAAGACGCCGGTAGCGATGATTACCGTCTGCCACTCCAGGGTGAAGCCCAGCACGCTCGATGGATGTAGCTGCATCGTCTTGCCGATGACAACACCAGCGGCGGCGGCAAGGCTGACAAGTCCGGCGAGGGCGCGCACGAGTGCGACAAGCGGCTGGTTGCGGCGCGCGATGGCGATGCTGAAGTTGATGATAGCGGCGACAATCGCCAGCGCGGTGATGAGATACCAGAATGAACTCATGCGTCGCTCTCCTCTTGGTTCCTCGTAGTCGGCTCATGATGGTGGCTGTGTGTGTCTGTCCGCCTGCCGCTTACGGTGGCGTCATGCGTGTACTCACAACTACTCGCGCATTACTCGCGTGCGTGAAGTGGCTCCGAGGTCCGTTGCAACGAGTGTATCATACTGTGCAACGGAGTGGCCGGTCTTTCCCCCTCAGTAGGACTTCCTGGCGCCCGGGATCGTAACACGTCGTAACACACGCCTGCGCCATCGCCATACAGAGAAACGCCGTTCCGACGCTGCGTGTTCCCCCTGAATGTCCCTGGCATTTGCCATATCCGACGGATCAGCCGTACAATGCGCGGTGAGTTGTCGGACGGATTGCCGCTGGTGAAGCTGTGACGATAGCAGCGACGATAGCAGCGACGATAGCAGCGGGGAGCCTGCAAAGCGCCGAGGGGAAGCGTATGGTAATCCTGGCGCTGGATGTGGGCGCCGCGCGCATCGGCATGGCGGTCTGCGATGAAGCGGAGGTGTTGGCCTCGCCGCGTGGCGCGATTCAGCGCAAGACACGCAAGGGGATGAAGCCGCTCACCGCGACGCTTGATGAGATCGCCCATCTGGTGGCCGAGGCCGAGGCCG
>JBDTAI010000407.1:0-8097 GCA_039924685.1 Ktedonobacterales bacterium | reverse complement strand
TTGGGTGATGCTTACCGCGCGCTGGGTAGGTCGGATGATGCAAAGATCGCCTATGAACAGGCGCTCTCCCTTCCAACAGGTGATGCGTTGTCCTGGTTCAACCATGGGCGCGCTCTGGCAGGATTGGCGCGGCATAGCGAGGCAATAGACGCCTATGAGCAGGCGCTAGCATTGGAGCCAGATGACGCCGATACCTGGCGCTTCAAAGCGATGTCACTGCACGCATTGGGGCGCGAGGATCAGTCGCAGGCGGCTGAAGCGCGGGCGCGGGAACTCGAAGCTGATGCAGGATAGCGGAGATGACGCAGTAGAATAACGGAATGCTAGTGGATGTCCTCGAGGAGTTGGGCGAGGTCGGTTTCATGCGGATTGGCGAGTTGTGCGGCGATGCGCTGCTGTTCTGCGGTGTCCGGTTCCAATTCCATCTCCAGTTCGGTGGCGTATTTCTCCTGCACATCCTCTGGCTGCGCCGCAAGCTGCTTCATGACCTTGCGCAAATGTTCGGTCATCATAGGCCATCTCCCTCTGTTAGCCCCATGTATGGCTGATTCATTCCCAATATATGCCACGCGGGACGAGGGCGTGCGCCACACGCCCCTACACACTATACACCGCTGGCAGGAAGATAAACTGGCAGATGGACATCATCGAAATAGGCCACCAGCCGACGACGCGGGTGATGCGCCATCGGCTGGTGGCCTATTTGGTTGGTTGTGCGGCCAACTATAGGGTTAGCCTAGTGCATAGTCAGGCGACCTTGTCGGGAATAGTCAGGTGTGTATCATGCGAACAGCCGTAGTAGGCACAGACCCGGTCGGCAAGCTCCTGGGTCGAGAGCAGGCGCGTCGGTTCGACAAGGGCGCGTTTGCCATGGACCCATTTGGGTTCAATCGGGTTGAGCCAGGGACTTTTGAACGGCAGGCAGCAGACCAGGAGGCGCACGCCCTGGCCACTGCGTTTGACCTGCTGGTTATGCTGACGCAGCCAGGCACGCAGCGCTTTACTGACATGCCAGGAAGCGTTATCCCAGATCACCCCCCACACCGGAACACGCTGCTGCTCCAGGCGCTCACAGCACCAGGCGAGAAACTGGGTGGTGATGGCCGTGATGGGACGCCCGTCCACAAAGCGCAGCCAGACCGGTTCTGCCGGAGCGGACGCCTGCCTGGGTTGGCGCAGCAAGACGCCGTAGCACGCTAAGGCTTTCGGGTCGGGATCGGCGGATGCGACCGTCTGTTCGACCAAGTGTAGGGGATGTGTACGTTCGGCCCAGGCGTGCAATGACGGCTGGGTCGCGCGACTCCACCACACTTCGTCGGCGAAGCCGAGCGCCCACGTGGGGTGCTGCTCGGCCAGCAGGATCAGGCGGTCGCGGCGGCTTTTTTTCGCAGATACGCCGGGTCGGAACTGGTGATCCAGTGCTTGGCCCGTTTCCAGCGGACGCCCAGCCGCTGGAAGGTCGCGCGAATCGTCTCGCCGCTGACGCGGGTGGGGCAGAGTCCTTCGGCAACGCTGACATCGGCGAGCCGATCGAGTGTCCACAGACTCGTCGGCAGCCCAAACTCGCGCGGGCTGCGGTGCGCCAAGGCGCGGAGTTGCTCGGCCTGGTCGGGCGGAAAGGCTACCCGCGTCCGCTTGGGACGCGACGAGCCTTTGGTCAGCGCCGCCAGTCCGACCGCATTAAAGGCGTGCAACGCATCGAGGACCGTCTGGTCGTCGCAGCCCAGCTGCGCGGCAATCTGCGGCGCGCGTTCGCCGCGTGCGCTCGCGAACAGGATCTGGCAGCGACGCAACACAAAGGCGTCCGCTGAGCGCAGGCCCTGTTTCAAGGTATCGGCTTCCGCGTCGCTGAGATCGCGGATGAAAATAGGTGATCGCATACCAGGAAGTGTACCACATTCTCGTTTACCTTTCCTGAGTATGCACTAGGCCGCAAAGCGTTTGATGAACTGCTCAGTCATATCCGCATGATCTATCGCAAAAACAAGCTGCTGGGAACCATCCTCGACGAGTTTCGTACCTATGTGATGGCGCCCTGCATGCGTAGGGCATTATATGGAATCGTTGCGCCGGTTGACAACTCCCTGCGCTGGCATGCAGTTGTCGAACTGACCCCGGCGCATGTCAGAGAAGCTGATGGAAACAGAGCAACGAACGATGACGCTGACTAAAGGAATCGCCGCAGCTAAACGACGAGCCGTGAAGCGCCAGGAGGGAACCGTGCGCTATGGTGATAGGTGAAACGCAATGTCTGTTTTTCCTACTGTTGATCGCCGCCACTGTTGGATTCGTGCGCGGCTGGCAGCGGGAGGTGATCACTGCCGCAATTTTGCTGGGAGTGGTGCTGTTCCTGGTGGTGGGCGGCAATAGCATCATCTGGAACTTCCTGTTCGTTGGATTGCCTAACCTGGTGCAAGGCCCAGCGGCGGCGGGCGCGGCCACCCAGGCGGCGTCTACGTCCCCGATGAATCCGTATGTCTCGCTGCTGGAGTTCACTGGGTTGACCAGTGTTGGCTATGTCGTCGGTCACCGCTATGGCGCCCCCGCCAAGACAAGCCAGCACCGCCTGACCGGCACACTGGCAGGGCTTACCAACGGCTCGGTCGTCACCTTCTTTCTCAGTCGCAACATCCTGCCAGAGACGACGGTGGACTTCACCAGCCCCTCGACCTCACTGGCGACCTCGTATCTGATCACCTTCTTCGGCCTGGGGTTGATCGCGCTGCTGCTGGTGGTGTTGGTGCGCCACTAGGCGACTGAGAGCGGGATGGAGCAGCTATGCGCTACGATCCCTTTGGCCCCCACAATCCCCATGATCCCTACGGGCAACAGGGCGATGATGAGGGCGATTTGCAGGACGAAGACTATCTGGTGGATGAACCGGCTGATCAGGCTGATCAGGCCGCGACGGTGCGGTTTGCGCAAGTGGGCGCCGCTGGCCTTTCGGGTGGCCGCCCGCAGCAGGCGCAGCAAGAGTGGCGGGCATGGCCATTGCGCCCCGATATGGGCGACGCCGATGGCAATGCCGGGCAACCCGCAGGCGGCGATGATCCCATTCCACCCCCCATAGCGCAAGCCAACGGCGCTGGCGAGCGCCCGCTATTTCGCGGCCAGCAGCCGGGCGAGCGTATCGTCTTCGTTACGCGCCAGAGCTGGGTGCTGCCAGCCATCGCGCTGACGCCGATTGCGCTGGGCTTCATCGGCCTGTTCGCGCTGCATATCGCATCCGTCGGCTTCAGTGGATCGCAGGCGGGACCCTTCATCGAGGTGATCATCCTTGTGCTGCTGGGTGTGCTGCTGGTCCGCTGGGCCGCACGCAACCTGCTCGACTGGTTCTCCACTGTCTACATCCTCACCGACCAGCGCTTGATCGTCACTGGCGGCTATCTGCGCCGTGTCCGCCAGGAGGCGGGCCTCACCAACGTCCAGACCGTGCGCGCCATCATCCCCAACGTGATCGCTGCCCTGATTGATATGGGAACGGTCGAGGTGACGACAGCAGGCAGCCTGGGTGAATTCTATCTGCGCGGCATCTCTCATCCCCAAGAGGTGACTCGCATCGTCCTCAACGCCCAGCAAACGGCGCGCACCAGTGGCGGCGCGGGACAGGCCAACCAGCGGCGGCAGGCAGGGCAAACAGCGCCCACTGGCGACGATGGACTG
The DNA here is from genome assembly GCA_039924685.1 of Ktedonobacterales bacterium. Lineage (GTDB taxonomy): Bacteria > Chloroflexota > Ktedonobacteria > Ktedonobacterales > JADMIN01 > JBDTAI01. The sequence continues at coordinate 4,434 of JBDTAI010000407.1, read as the reverse complement.
AGACCCGCAGTGCGCGCGGCGCTTGATTCACTGGCGGAACGCGACACCGCGACAGCGACCGCGCAAATCGCCGAGGATATGCGTATCAACCGCGCCGCCGATCTGCGCTTTGGGCTGCTCCACACACGCATGCCGATCACCCTGCTCCCCGGTGAGCGCGTGATCGAGCGCATCCACCGGCACTGGTTCGTGCTCCTGACAAAAGAGGTAGTACCGGTGGGCATTGGCGCCGCAGTGATAGCGGTGGGGATACTGGTGGGCGTCGTTGGTGGCGCGGCGGTGAGTCCGATCTCGACCACGCTCACCGTGCTGGGCGTAGCCACCACGCTGATCTGGGGCGGCCTGATCTACTCGAACTATGTGGACGACATCTTCGTCCTGACCACCCATCGTATCATAGACATTGACCGCCTCTACTTCATCTTTGCCGAAGGCTGGCGCGAGGCGCTCTACCCCAGGGTGCAGGATGTGCAGGTGAATGTGCCGTTTCTTGGCCGCGTGTTTGGCTATGGCATGATCATCGTCGAGACGGCGGGCCGCTCACCCGACATCGAGATGGCGCACATCGGTCATCCGCTGGCCATACAGGATCGCATCTTCAGTTTGATCAATATAAACAAGGAACGCGAGGCGCAGGCCGCCGCCGCGCGCCAGCGGCAGGAGTATCGCCAGGCGCTGGCCGGCATGCTCAACGAACTGCTGGTGGAGGCGCCAGATGTGCGTCGCCTGCCGCTGCTCGACGCCGCCAGCCGGTTGCGCTCGGCTGGCCTCAAGCTGGTGGTAGAGGCCGAGGCGCCAACGCTGGATCATCCCGCTGGCGTGGTAATCGAGCAATCGCCGCGCCCCGGCGCGACCCTCCTGCATGGCGGCGAGGTGCAGATTATCCTCAGCCGCCGCGAAGCGCTCTCGCAGCCCCGCGCCTGAGATGGCAGAGGAGCCAGTCCCAGCCCCGAGGGTGTTTGGCGCCTCCATCAGGTACAGGATCACAGCTGGTGGCTCGTGGCCTGATGGCCAGGGGTAATCCTGGATGGGCGGCATGATCAGTACCCGATCAAGAGGCCAAAGAACAGTCGTCGGCTTGACGTGAGAGATTAGTGGACCCCGACAGGCGTACCAACCGTCGCTTCGGCGTCGCCAGCCTCGGCAGATATATTGCCTGGCCCCTTGCGACCCGTCCACTTCAGCGGCCAGCCGGGCAGCAACGCGCCGAGGATCAGCGCCAGCAGCGCGAAGAAGAAGGTCAGCGTGTAGGCGTTCTGGAAGCCTTGCACGCTCTGATCACACGCCTGCCGGATCAGCGCAAAGTCAGGCGCACCTGCTGGTGGCCCACTCGCGCCTGGCTGGCCGGGGAAACGCTGCCCACTGCCGCCACTCACCGGAATGGCGGGTGGTGTGATGCCACACAACCCCTTCTCGCTGAAAAACGACGACGAACTGCGGCTGCTACTGGTGTTCTGTAACTGGCTCTGAATTGCCTTCACCTGCGGCGAGAGCGTGGCGATCAGCACCGTCGCTAGCACCGCTACGCCGATGGACTGCACCACCTGACGTGTCGCGTTCGAGAGCGACGAGGCGCGGGCCACCTCGCGCCCCGGCACATCCGAGAGCGCCGCCACCAGCGTCGTTTGCACCATGAAGCCCAGCGCCAATCCACGAATGATCAGCAGGATGATCAGCCAGCTGATCGGCGTATCGCCCGTGATCAAGGCAAGCTGCCACGTATTGATCGCCAGCAGCCCGAAGCCTACAATCATCAACGGGCGCGCGCCCCATCGGTCGTAGAGCCGCCCAGCGAACGGGGCCACGATACCCGACGAGATCGCCAGCGGCAGCAGAATCAGGCCCGTCTCGAAGGCCGTCTTGCCGCGCAACTCTTGTAGATAGAGCGGCAGCAGGAACTCGGCGCCGAAAAGCGCCAGCACGCTCACCCAGCCAACGATGATCGCCAGCGTGAAGACCGGGCGGCGCAGCAGGCGCAGATTGAGCAGCGGCTCTTTGGCCACAAAGAGTTCGATCAGCGTGAAGGCGGCAAGGCTGACGACGCCGATGGCAAAGAACGTCAGCACGCGCGGCGAGGTCCAGCCGATGTCCGAGGCGATGGAGGCGGCGTAGAGCACAGCGCCGAAGCCAATGGTGGAGGTGATGAAGCCGGGTATATCGAAGCGCGGTTTCACCTCGCTCTTGTGTTCATGCAGCCAGAGCGAGGCCAATGTCACACCCAGCGCGCCAATCGGCACATTGAGGAAAAATATCCAGCGCCACAGGCCGTGATCTACCAGTAGGCCACCCAGAATCGGGCCGAGCGCAGGCGCCATCACCAGCGCGACACCAAAGACGCCGAACGCGACGCCCTGCTCCTTCACGGTGAAGGCGCTGAAGAGCAGCGCCGTCCCCAATGGCAAGGCAAGACCACCACCCAGCCCCTGAAGCGCGCGGGCCGCAACCAGCACGCCGATGGTGGAGGTAGGCGCCACGCCACAGATGAACGAGCCGATCACAAAGAGCGCGAGGCCCGTCACATACGTCCGCTTGACGCCGAAGCGGTCGGCCAGGAACGCCGAGAGCGGCGTGGCGATGCCCAGCGCCAGCACATAGATGCTGATGACCCACTGGGTGGTATCGAGGCCCGCCTTGAACTCATCGCGCAGTGTTTGCAGGGCGACATTGACCACCGTGCTATCGAGGATCACCATGAACAGTCCGAAGATGACGGAGATCAACACTCGCCACTTGTACGCCAGACGCATGAATCGTTCTCCTCCCGACGCGCCGCCGACACACATGAGTTTCTACCCGCATGGTCGCCAGTAAATTGACTATGCGGTAGATATTGTAGCGCAGCGTGTCCAGAGGAATGCAAACAAGCGGGGGTTTATGCCTGCGCGTGCGGTTGGCGGGTGTGCCAGTCGGTGACGCACTGGTATGCATGGCCCAGCCGCAGCAGCGTCGCCTCGTTGAAGTGATTTGCAGTGAGTTGCAGGCCGATGGGCAGGCCATCGCGAGTGAAGCCACAGGGCAGCGAGAGCGCAGGCTGACCGCTGATGTCGAAGGGGAAACAGTTGCGTAGCAGCGCATAGCCCTTGCCCTCTGCGCGTCCGTCAATCGTGACCGGCTCGTCGAGCGCGTCAATACACGGCGCGGGAATCAGGATCGTCGGTGTGATCAGCGCGTCAACCTCCGTGAAGAGATCGCGCATCTGCGCGGTAAACGTCTGGCGCATACGCTGCCCGTGGATGTAGACGCTGGCAGGTATCGCGGCGCCCAGTTCGATGCTGGCGCGGGTGGCGGGCGTATACCTGTCGGCGCGCTCGGTGGCCCAGCCCATCTCGTGATGGTAGAGCGACGCCTCTGGGCGCTGGATGGCGCGATAGCAGTTGGTGAAAAAATCGGCGTCCAGTTCGGGCGGCAGCGCAACCTCACGGATGCTGGCGCCCAGCCGCTCGAAGACGGCGATGGCGGCGCGCACAGCGGCTTCCACGTCGGGATCGAGGTCATTGAAGAAGAAGGTCGTCGGCACGCCGATCCGTGTTCCGCGCACGGCGTCTTCGGGGGTTCGACCGGCTGCCAGCGCGGCGCTATAATCGAGCAGGGGAACCTCGACGCTATCGGGATCGCGTGGATCGTGGCCCGCCAGCGCATCCAGCAGCAGCGCGCAATCCTTCACAGTGCGCGCCAGTGGTCCTGCATGGTCAAGCGACCAACTGAGCGAGATGATTCCTGCGCGGCTGACGAGGCCATAGGTGGGCTTGAGGCCGGTGACGCCACAGCACGCCGCCGGAATGCGGATCGAGCCACCAGTGTCGGTGCCGAGTGCGCCCAGGCATATCCCTGCCACTAGCGCCGCCGCCGAGCCGCCGCTGCTGCCCCCCGGCACGCGGGCCATATCCCACGGATTGCGCGTTGGTGGCGTGAAGACACCCCAGGCGAACTCGTGGGTGTTAGTCTTGGCGATGGGGATGGCGCCTACGGTATGCAGCTTCGTCACCACCGTCGCATCCTCATCGGGCATCCAGTCGTCAAGTACCCGCGAGCCTGCGGTGGTGCGGATACCTGCCGTCTCGATCAGGTCTTTGACGCCGATGGGAATGCCGAAGAGGGGAGTGAGCGTACGCCGTGTGCGCTTGTTCTGAAACTGTTCATCGGCGGCGCGCGCGGCTGCCAGCGCCCGTTCGCCCAGCACGGTGACGCACGCTTGCAGCGTTCCATCCCACTGCGCGATGCGTTGCAGGCAATCCTCGACGAGCGCGACACTCGTGAGGTCGCCTGCGCGCAGGTGTTGCGCCGCCTCAGCGATGGTCAATTGCGGCTGTGTCGGCAATGCGCCGGTTGTTGGTTGCTGCTGCTCATTCATTGCGCTGGTATCGTCGCCCATCAGCTAACTCCCTCATTGTGTCCATCGCTGTGTCCATCGCTGTGTCCATCGCTGTGTCCATC
>JBDTAI010000406.1:0-22169 GCA_039924685.1 Ktedonobacterales bacterium | reverse complement strand
TGGCGACCAGCGCGCCTTCTTCGCGCCTACGCAGCGTCTCACTGCCATTGGCCGAAGCTGTCATCTATCGTCCCGGCCCCTATCTGGCGTTGACGGTGCTGCTGGCGCCGATCCTCAGCGCGCTGGGCGCCGCCGCCGTCTACCTCGGCCTGAATGGCGCCATTCCTCTCTGGCTGCCGCTGCTGTTGCTGCTCTGGATTCCCCTGTTCGTCGCCGTCTGGTTCGCGCTCAAGAGCGTGCGGTTTACCGCTGAAAGCATCGCCGTTGCCCGTCCCTGGCAGCATTGGCGCGAAATCTATCTTGACGATGTCGAGGCTGCCGAGATGCGGGGTCTCTATCTACGCCTCTACGACACCGAACGCCACATGGTCTCGTTTATGCCGGGCTTGCTGCGTGATGGCCCCCGTCTGCGCCGCCAACTGCTGCTGCAATTGCCTCAGCGTGTGCTTGACGCGCAATTGCGGCAAGAGGCGCAACTTCTCAATGGCGTCGATCTCTTCAGCGAGGAGCGACTGATCGGAGGCGTGCAGATGCGTCCGCGTCGTCGCTGGGCAGGGACGGCGCTGCTGATTGCCCTGCTGTGCATTGGGGCAGGGGGAGTGACCTGGGTCTCAACGCCGCTGGTCGCCGCTATTCCGCTCGCAACACTGGCTGTCATCGTTGCAGTGCTCTTCGTGGCGCTGGCCATCTGGCTGCGCCAGGATATTTCCCTGGATGACAAGGGGCTGTACGTGCGCCCATTCCTGCGTCGGAGCCGCCGCTACATTGCCTGGAACGACGTGGAACTGATCATCACCGAGCGACGCGAACTGACCCTGTATCTACGCGGGGCGCGTGGTGTACGCTGCGCTGGTCCCGCACTCTTCCGTCCACAGCAATGCGAGCAACTGCGCCGCTACATCGTTGTCTATTGCGGCGAACGGCATGTCCCCATCATGACCCGCAGAGTCGGCGGTGGACTCTTCTCGCGCCTGTTCACGCTGCGATGAGCAGTTCTTCGTTGCAGCCTGGCCGACGCGGGGCCGAGGGCGCCATTAGCGCGCCGCCACAGCGATCATTGGCGCACATACCGGTAGGGCAGGCATAGCCTCCCTTTGGGGCGCTGGCGCGGCGACCGATGCCGCGACGGCTGGTGTCCCCGCTGGTGTCCCTGCTAGTGTTCCCGATTGTGAACGACGCAGGCGCGATGGCAGGATGCCCAGTTCTTCACGATACTTGGCGATGGTGCGGCGCGCGACGATGATGCGCTGATCTTCGAGCAGGCGTGTCAGTTGCTCATCGCTATAGGGGCGTCGTGGGTTCTCGGCGGCGAGAATCTCGCAGAGGGCGTTCTTGATGGGCAGTGAGGAGTCGAAGAAGTCGTCGAAGGGAACGGCGCGGCCATTGGGCAACAACACAAACTTGCCATCGGTGGCGCGGCTGACGGTGGATTCATGCAGGCCGATCTGGCGGGCCACATCGGCGCGGGTAAGCGGTTTGAGCGCGCTTGGTCCCTGTTCCAGGTAGTCGCGTTGCGCATTGATCAGCGCATCCGAGACCCGCTGCATCGTATTCCAGCGCTGACGCAGCGCCGAGATGAATGACTGCGCCTGGTCCACATACGAGCGAATATGGGTGCGCGTGGCCTCATCGAAGTGAGCGGCGGCGATCTGCTTGCGCGCCCAGAGATATTCAGGGTTGACGCGCAACAGGTAGCGTTGCCGCTCCACCACCTCGGCCACAAAGCCTTCAGATGTGCGGCGAATCACCACATCGGGGCGCACCGGCGTGGCAGAGGTAGCCAACTGACCGCTATTGGGATCGAAGCCATGCGCCGGATAGGGGTGTAGAGTATCACGGATGAACTCCCATTCCGCCTCGATCTTCTTGGGTGTCTGGCCGATAGTATGCGCCACCTCACGAAAGCGCCGGAACGCCAGGTCCTTCAGATGATCGCGCACCAGCAGTTCGGCCAGCGGTCGCTCCTCACCCTGCTCGCGCAGCCGCCGTAGCTGAATCAGCAGGCACTCCTGCGCGCCACGCGCGCCAATCCCCGGCGGATCAAGCCGTTGCAGGGCATCCAGCACCACAGCCACCCGCTCAATCGCACAGCCCAGCGCATCGGCGGCATCTTCAACGATGGATCCGGCGAGGAAGCCATGATCATCCAGGCTGCCAACAATATATTCGGCGATCTCCATATCATCGTCGTCAATGGTGAGGCAGAGCGATTGCAGCAGCGCCTCACCTGGATTCATCGTCGCGGCCAGCCGCATCATGGGGTCGTCGGCGTCGTCATCGGGAATGTTTACGCCAGTCGTGGGACATTCCATCTCCAGGATCGCGTCGCTGGTATGGTCGTTGGCGCTGGTGGCGGCCGCCGAGGCGCCACAGATCGGGCAGGGCGCCAGCGGCGACTCCAGCGCGGCGTTGCAACGCGGGCAACAGGGGCGCATCTCGGCCTCCATCGCGGGATTGTCCACCTGCTCACGCTCAATCGTTGCTTCCAGTTCCTGGCTCGAAAGTTGCAGAAGACGCACTGCGGCGATCTGACGATACGAAATGACAGGAGCCTGCTGTGGAGCCAGAGTCTGATCAACGCGTATATCCATGATTCCCACGTCCTCCGCTTCTCTCCCAATGAGCGCATACACGAGCGCATAGGTGTGATGCTATCCGAATGTAGGCTGCTGGCGCCGGCGCCGACAGTGATACCGCGTCTCAGGTGGGCCACTACCCGCGCATCCTGTCCACGCTCTGTGCCGCTTGCATATTCCAGCAGACTCAGCGGCGTAATACAGCCTGTCTTGTGCGTGTCGTCACCCTATAAGCAAAGCGCGTGCCAACATCTGTGCCATTGATCATACAGCATGACATGCTGCGTGTTACAACCCATGCGCGACAACACGCATATAGCGCACATTCTCCAGGAAAAGGCGGCGAAATATGGCGAAATATGGGATACTGAAGGCGCTAGAGGCGCTCTGTCGGAAATGAAAATGCGTTTGGACATTGATTTGGGCATTGAGAGGAACCGGCTGTGTATATCCTGGTACTGGCGCTGGCGTCACTGATCTTTCTCACCGCCGTGTTGATCGGCATGGCGCTGATGATGCGCTCACGCTGGGAGGGGCTGGGCGCGACCCGCGACGCCAGCGGCAAACTGCCCGAACATCCTATGCAGCCGTTGATTGATCGCGTCTTTGGCCCCATCACGCCGCCCGACCAAACGAAACGCAACTGAGCGCCATCACCGATCCACTGCGCCACCTGCTAGCAAGCAAATGACAACTTAGAGTGCGCCGATCTCACGCAGCAGCGCCAGTGGATCGGTGAGTGAGGCGACCGTCTGGGCAGTCGGGGGAGAACGCAGCCATGAACGGATACGCGCTCCCCGCTTCGTCTTTTCGCCCGCCAGCGCCACCAACTGCGAGAGCGATGGCGCCTGTTTGAGCGTGTTGGAAGGAACGTGTTGCAGCGCCGCAATCCATGCCTGCCGCAGTGTATAGGGATCGTCCTTTGTGGTGGGCGCATAGGGATGATCCTGTTGCACGAGCGCCACAGCTTCGGGTGGCAGCAGGTCGCGCAACGCCTGGGCGTCGCTCAATCCACTGGCAGCGCGCCGCCGCGCCGCCGTCGAGGAGTCGGTCGCGTACTCCGGCGCCACGGGCAGATAGCTGACATGGGCGGCAAACTGCGCATTGTGTGGACGAGCCAGTAGATCGCGTAGCGCCGCTTCACCCTGGCTGGCGCGTGGGGCTACCAGCAGGTGCGCCTCGGCAAACAACTCGCGCAGGGCCGTGTCGCGGTCGTCGTAATAATGCGGGTCGAAGATCTGCACAATCTTGTCGAAGCCGACGAGGATGAACAACTCGGCGTCGGGCGCCAGTTGGGAGCGCACCGCCCGCGCCTGATCCACGTAGAGGCCACGATTGAGCAGCGCCAGGGTATCATCAGTGTCGCCCATCGCCCGTCGCCAGCGAATGTAGGCGGCGAGTTGCGCCAGGCGATCTGGCAGGGCGGCGCGTGCCACCCGCTCTTTATCCACCGTCACGCCCGCAAACGCCCAGACGACGCCAGCAAGGCCCGCTGCCACGCGGGCAGCCTCTACCAGCGCCACATGCGCTAGCGTCAGTGGATTGTAGGAGCCAGGGGCCAACCCAACACGCCGCATGCCCGTCAGGTCCGTAGCGCCTGTGACGGGATAGAGTGTGGGCGGCGCATTCATATCCACCGATGCGACAGCGTGCGCCATCCGCACCACCAGGTCAGAGCTATCCAACTGGCGCAGGGCAGACTCGTAGCGCGCCTGCCAGTCACTTTTCCTCTCCATAGTGCACGTACCTGTCAGTTGGTTGTGCTACGCCGGGCGCCTGCGAAGTCCAGCCAGTGTGTAGGGACTTCAGACCCGTCCCCGTGCGTGCTCCGGCCATTCAAGGCCGAGCATGGGCGCCTCACGATCTTCTCTGCATGATACACTCCAAAGACGCTTCACAAAGAAAACTGGTGGCGAGATAGAGAGGTCGTCAATGGCGCAGGAACTCCAGATTGCGGCAATTGTGCTGGCGGCGGGACGGTCGAGCCGGATGGGCGCGCACAAACTGCTGTTGCCGCTGGGTGGACGCCCGCTGCTGTCATACGCCGTGGAGGCTGCCTGCGCCAGCGCCGTCACGGCGGTGATCGTCGTGTTGGGGCATAACGCCGAGGCTGCCCGCGTCGCATTGCCGGCAGGTCGTTATCAGGTGGTGGTCAACTACGACTATGCGCAAGGGATGGCGGGTTCGCTACGAGTCGGGCTGGGTGCGCTACCGGCGACCGTGAGCGGGGTGCTGGTGGCGCTGGCCGATCAGCCGCTCGTCACTGTCGCGATCTTCACCGCGCTGCTGACGGAGGCGGCGCGTCAGCCGGAGCAGATCGTCGCTGCAAGCTATGACGGCAAGCGTGGGCATCCACTCTACTTCCCGCGCTCACTCTTTGACGAACTACGCGCTGTGCGTGGCGATGAGGGTGGGCGTAGCGTGATCGCGCGCCATGCCGACCAGCTACGCCTTGTCTCCATCGCCGATGCCGACGCCGCGCTGGATGTGGACCGCCCCGAAGACTACACCCGCATCCAGGCGACTGTGTCACATCGGATAGCTGACAGGGATAGTTGACAGGGATAGTTGACAGGGATAGTGGCATGTCACGGCGGTGTCACGCCTCGCCAAGCGCCGCCTTCAGTTGTGTCAGGTGGCCTTGCTCGTGGTTCGCCTCGATCTCCACAATCGCACGCAGGCTCAATGGTCCGCGCTCCGGGTGTGTTCCCGTGCGCTCCCACTGCTCCGGGGTCAGACTACGCAGGAAGTCGGTATTGCCCACGCTCACCAGCAACAACTCGCGCGCCAGCAGCGCCAGCGGCACATAGCGATAGGCGGCAAGCTGCACAAACTCGTTTTCATCGAAGATGGTGAGCGTGGGGTTCGTCTCGTAGATCACACGACGCATCCGCGCACCCCACAGCCGCGCGGCGTCACAGAGATGCCCCATCACCTCATTCGCCGTCCAGTCGCCAGTATCGGCCGTATCTCCTGTTGCGCCAGTGGGCAAGGTAGGCAATGCTTCAGCGCCTGAGCGGTCGGCTACTGGGCGTATCTGCGCCGCCACCGCTTCGAGCGCCGCGATCAATTGCTCGTGGTCTGTCTGTGTTCCCGCGCGTGCCGGATTAGTCATGCTGCTGCGCCTTTCTTGCCGTTTTCAGCCGCTCGATGTCGAAAAATGACTGGAATCGTAGACGAGAACGGGCGTCCACCGGGCGCCCCTACACACATGCGTCGCTGGTGAACATCACGCACGCCTGTTCGCAGTGTACAATATCCACAATGAGTATAGCGCCCAACACGATGAATGCGATGCGGGCGGCAGTGAGGAGAGAGAACAATGGCAGGCGGCAAGGCGGATAGAGCTGACACCGTGAGCAATGTGGAAGCATCGAAACAGAGGAATGATCGAGCAGGTGGCGCGCCGGGTGGCGCACAGGACGAATTGAAGGCCGATGTCTCCGGGCGGCGCGAGGCGCTAATCGCGCTGCGGCGCACTTTCCACCAGCGCCCAGAACTCTCGTTCGCGGAGCATGCGACGGCGGCTGCCATCGCGGACCATCTGCGCACAGCAGGATTAGCGGCGCGCGAGGGTGTGGGCGATACAGGCGTGGTCGCGCTGCTGCACGGCGAGAAGCCATTGGCGGAGGGTGAACAGAGCAAGACGCTGCTGGTGCGAGCGGATATTGACGCGCTGCCCGTGCAGGAGGTTGAAGGACGGCCCTATGGCTCGCAGGTTCCCGGCAAGATGCACGCCTGCGGCCATGATGGGCATATCGCCATTGCGCTCACACTGGCCGATCTGCTGGCGGCGCGACGGAGCGAGTTCTCCGGCGTCGTCAAGTTCGTCTTCCAGCCTGCCGAGGAGCGTATCGGTGGGGCGCTGCTGATGCTGCGCGACGGCGTGATGCGCGATCCGGATGTGGATGCGGTGATCGGGCTGCACCTGTGGACGCCCGTTCCTGTGGGCGACATCTCCGTGCAGGCAGGACCGGTGTTTTCCAGCGCGGACGAGGTGTTCCTGCGGGTGCGCGGCAGGGGTGGGCATGGCGCGATGCCCCACCTGGCGGTTGACCCCATCGTCGTCGCGGCGCAGATCGTCGTCGCGCTGCAAACACTGGTCAGCCGCGAGATTTCGCCGTTTCACCCCGCCGTGATCACCTTCGGTTCAATTCGTGGCGGCGATGCCTTCAACGTGATCGCTGATACCGTGGAACTGCATGGCACGCTGCGCGCCTACGAGGCCGCGGACCGTGAACTGCTGCGGCGGCGCATCGGCGAGGTGGCGCAGGGCGTGGCGGCAGGCATGCGCGCCACGGTGGAGTACGAGGTGCGCGGCGGCTGTGGCGCATGTGTGAATGACGAGGCGATGGCGGCGCTGGTGCGGCGCGCGGCGGAGGTGACGGTCGGCGCGGAGCATGTGCCGGGTGGCGATCAGCGTCAGGCCGCCAGCGATGATATGTCCTATTTTCTGGAGGCGGCCCCCGGCTGCTATTTCTTTGTCGGCGCCAGCAATCCGGCGCAGGGCATTGACGCGCCGCACCACAGCGCCCGCTTCGACATAGACGAGAACTCGCTGCCCATCGGCCTCGAAACCCTCGCGCGCGCCACACTGGAATATCTGGGGTGAAAGCGCCACTTTCAGCGCTACAATGTCTTTTTGAGGGAACCGGAAGGTGGAAGGAAATCGGAGCCAATGCAAAACTTCCAGGCCATGCAATACGACTGGACCTTAGACGAACGGGCGCACGCAGGCCAGGAGCATCTCGACTCTGCGTATGTCGCGGCCTATGATCGCAAGGCTGGGGTCGAGCCATCTGCTGATCTGGCGCTGCTACGCAAACTCGGCTTGAATGCAAGCAGCACGCTCGTTGATTTCGGCGCTGGAACGGGTATATTTGCCATCGTCGCCGCGCCTTTTTGTCGGCGGGTCATTGCGGTGGATGTCTCGCCAGCGATGCTGGATATCGTGCGGGCTAAGGCCGAGCGGCTTGGTCTGGCCAATATCGAGTATGCGCAGGCAGGGTTCCTCAGTTACGAGCATACTGGCGACCCTGCTAACTTCGTCTATTCGCGCAACGCCCTGCACCATCTGCCGGACTTCTGGAAGGCGCTAGCTCTTCAGCGGATCGCTGCGCTACTGCAGTCCGGCGGCGTGCTGCGGTTGCGCGATCTCGTGTTCTCTTTTGAGCCGACTCAGACGGAGTCCAGGATCGAGGCATGGCTCTCCAATGCGGCCATCCGACCAGAAGATGGCTGGACACGCAATGAACTGGAAGAGCATCTGCGCCTTGAGTACAGCACGTTCAGTTGGCTGCTGGAAGCGATGCTAGCGCATACAGGCTTCGAGGTCCAGCAGGCCGAGTACAGCGCTTCCGGCATCTATGCGGACTATGTGTACGTCAAACGGGGATGAGGGCAAAGCTCACTATCGGTGGTCCTGCCTGGCGTTCATCAGTTACGATTTCAGGCGCCTTCATAGCGTGAGCTCGTCGCCGACGCGCAACACCTGGGCCTCAGCGTTGGAGGTGAAGACGCTGACGGTCTGTTCGCCCATCACGCGCCAGCGCGCCTGACCGGCCTCACCCTCTGCTCCATCCTGCTGAGGCAGGGTGATACGTACCAGCGCGGTGCGTTCGTCAACGCCGAGCATCACTCGGCCAGCGGGCGCGCCCTTGATCAGCCGTTGCAACGTCGGCTGACTGAGCATACGCGGCATCCGGTCGAAGTGCGGGAAGACCACTACACGCGGCACGATCCCCAGCGCGGGCGCCCAATCCTGTGGGCCGCCGGTGATCACGCCCGCCATCACCTGCCGCAGCGAGATCGTGTAGCCGCTCATCGCCATTGCTCCGGCGCTGCATCCCGCCAGCACAGCCCCCTGCGCATACGCCGCGCGCATGATCTCCCAGGCGGGTGTATCGCGTAGCGAGTCAATCGTGTGCTGAGGATTGCCACCGGAGAGGTAGAAGAAGTTGGCGCCACTCAGGAGGTCGAGTTGCTTGGGGTCGGAGGCGCCATCGCGGTTGAGAATCCAGGTCGAGCGGATGTCCTGCACGCCAAGCGCAGCGAAGTGGCGCTGGCCCATCTCATTCCACATCGTCGGGCTGTTGGCTTCGAGTCCGCTGGCGGTGGGCAACAACGCCACCCGCGCCACAGTAGGACCACCGAGCGTTTGTAAGAGCCACGCATCGGTCATGTTCATCGCGTCGGTATATTCGCCCGCTCCGACCAGCGCCACCGCGCCCGGCGTCGTCTGCTCCATCGCCATGCCGATCCCCCTATTTGTGAGTGTCGTACTGTCTGTATGATTGTGTATTTGCGGGCAGAGCGCGACGAGTATAGCCCACCTCAACTGCTGGCGGTCGCGGCGGCATAGTAGCGGCTGGCGGGCGCTGCGCCACGCACACCCGCGAGGAAGCGGCTCGCCTCTACCACGGCGCTCAGGTCAACGCCAGTCTCGGCGCCCAGACCGCGTAGCAGGTAGAGCAAATCTTCGGTAGCGAGGTTGCCCGATGCCCCCGGCGCATAGGGGCAGCCACCCAGCCCACCCGCTGCGCTATCGAAGATGCTGATCCCCAGTTGCAGCGCCGTCAGCACGTTGGCGAGCGCCGTGCCGCGTGTATCGTGGAAGTGCATCGCCAGCCGCTCGATAGGCGTGAGTGGCAGCAGCGCCTGTGTCACTTCAACAACCTGATCAGGCGTGGCGACGCCGATGGTATCACCTATCGAAAGCTCGTCCACGCCCAGCCCAAGCAGCAACTCCGCCACATGCGCGACCGCGGCTGGAGCCACCGCGCCCTCATACGGGCAGCCAAACGCTGTCGAGATGTAGCCGCGTACCCGCAACCCCGCCGTGCGTGCCATCTTCACCACCGGCGTGAAGTTCTCGATGCTGCCAGCGATGCTGGTGTTGATGTTGTGCTGCACAAAGCTCTCGGACGCGCCAGTGAAGACCGCTACCTCCTGCGCGCCAGCCGCCAGCGCCCGCTCCATCCCTTTGACGTTGGGGACGAGCGCGCTATAGCGCACGCCCGGCTTGCGTGTGATGCCCGCCATCACCTCTGCGGCGTCGCCAAGCTGCGGGATAGCGCGTGGGCTGACGAACGAGGTCGCCTCGATGGCTGCGAAGCCTGCCGCGCTCAACAGGTCTATGAAGCGGATTTTGTCGGCGGTGGAGACCACACCGGACTCGTTTTGCAGCCCGTCGCGGGCGCCTACCTCCACAACAGTGACATGCTGCGGCAGATGCGCAAGTGGCGATGATGGAAGTGATAATGGCATGCTGGTTCAATCCTGTATCCCGATGTATCCCAATATGATCCCTGGGGGTTATCCGACCTATTGGTGTTGTCATTGGTGTTGTACCACACGATGAACCAGTTCGCGCATCCGTCGTTCGGCCAGGATCACGCTGCCTGTGGACCTGTGGACCTTTGGCGTGGTGTGTTGCCGCAGGGCAGGCGCCGTGCTATACTCGCCTCAATTGGGCTGTTTGGGCTTTAGCCTTACCCAAAGGGCCACTGCTAGCAGTGCGCTGGAAAGCATCGAGAGTGGAGCCAGTGAACGAGAGTCTTTCGCGCCAGGTCGGCGCCGTCGCAACCCTTACGAAAGAGCTATCCGAGGCCGATCTTGCCCTCTTTCTGCTGGTGATGGGCGATGGCCAGCTTGCCGCCGAAGAGCCTCCCAATCCTGAGCGGCAGGTGCGCCAACAGGCTCCAGGGGCGTTGCTCGCTGCGCTGCTCACCGCCGCCGCAGCGCGCCATGCCGCACGCCCGCAGTTTGCCCATGTCCTGAGCGCATCAATTCGCTTTGTGGAACCCGCCTATACTGACGATCAATTGATCGCCACCGCCGAACTTGTCGCCATTGACGCCACAACCCAGGCGCTGCATGTGACGGCGCACTGCGAGAATCAGGATGGCCGCCGTCTCGCCGAGGGTGAGTTTGATCTGAGCGACGGGTAACGTTGAGCTCACGCCCGACCCCTCTCCCAGTGGGGAGAAAGCTGTATGCGGATCGTCGTCGCTCACTCGCATCTGAATACCTTTGGCGGCGGTGAGCGCGCCACACTGGAACTGATCCAGCGACTACGCCAGCGCCATGCGGTGACGCTCTGGGCTGGCAGCTATCGTCCCAACGCCACCTATGCCGCCTTCGCCGATCTGCCGCGTCGCGACCTCGCCCCGCTTGACTGGCTGATCCGCACGCCACAGGCCGACGCCGTTGTGGCGCATACGTTCGGCGCGAATCTGCTGGCGCTGCATCACCCGCATGTCATCTGCTATCTGCACACGCTGCGCTCGGTCTATGCCCAGGGCGGCATGCGTCCCGATCTGGTCGCCCGCCGCGCGCTGGAACGATGCGCCCTGCGGTCGGCCCCTGCCATCCTCACAAATAGCGCCTACACCGCCAGCCGCGCAGGGATGCTCTACGGGCTGCCCCGTGAACGTATCGAAGTGGTTCCCCTCGGCGCCAATGAAACCTATTTCACCATCTCGCCTACCGTTGGCTCCTATGCGCTCTCTGTCGGGCGACTTGCACCGGAGAAAGGCGTGGAGCGACTGTTGGCGTGGAGCGCCGATCTGCCACTGGACCTGCTCATAGTGGGCGATGGGCCAGCCGACTATGTGGCGCGGTTGCGGCGGCTGTCCGGTCCACGTGTGACATTCGCTGGACCGCTGGAAGGCGAGGCGTTGAGGGAGGCATATGCAGACTGCCGCTTCTTCGCCTTTTTGCCCTATGCGGAGGAATTTGGGTTAGTGGCGCTGGATGCGCTGGCGGCGGGCAAACCAGTGGTGGCGGCGCGTGAGGGTGGATTAGCCGCACTGGTGGAGGATGACGTTAGCGGCTATCTTGTGAGCGACGAGGCGGCCTATCGGACTGCAGCGCTGAGGCTGCTGGGCGACGATGCGCTATGTTTGCGGATGGGTGAAGCGGGGCGCGTCCAGGCCCGCGCCTATTCCTGGGACGCCTATGCTGCGCGCATCGAAGCGCTGTGTATGGCGCCGCAACAAGCATAATTCATGCTGGCGCATTGTCACCCAGCGTTGTTGCTCATAAGCGCAATGGGCGTGGCGGATAGGCCGAATCAAGCCGTTCGAGGATGCCTTCCAGCTTCGGCGCGACGGCTTTTGGCACGTAGACACCAAGATAGCGCTGATCACGAATGGGAATCTGCACGCACGCGCTGGAGAGTTGCGCCTCAGCGAAGGCGTCCACCTGCTCCCATACGGCGCCACCCAATCGGTGAGGCGGATGGGAAAGCGCCAGACAAACGGCTTGCCTCTGCATGTATAGCTGATTTCTGCATCGCCATCTTCCCAGATGGAGCGCAGATCGTCCACCTACCACTCGCCAGATGTAGCTCCGGCAAAATAGTCCGCCAGTTCGGCGTATTGGAAGCTCTCGGCAAAGGGCTGCATGGCGCACTCGAGGAAAGAGACAGGTGATCATTCACGCGTAGACCTGTGGTTGCGGCAACGGCTGCCCGACATCCTGAAGCATGCCGATCAAGCCCATCCGCGCCTCTTCGCCATTGCGCACTGCCTCCTCATAGGTTGCGCTCCACGAGGCGCCACCCCACCACAAACAATACCCTCCCCCATACACGATAGGGAAGGGTATCTGGCCATAGTGCGCTTTGTGGCTAGCGCCTACTCGCGGGCGAACTGCTCCAGCACACGCTCGACATCAGCGGCGGTGGGGAAGAAGGCTGTCTCTTCGGGCGCATTGTAGGCCACGGCGGGCGCGGCGAGGGCCGAGACGAGCGCGGGCGCATTATCCAGCGACCAGAAGAAGTTTTCCGCGATCCAGGAGTGGATGTGGCGCCCGAAGCTGGTGAAGTCCGCCTCTTCCGTCACCACAATTGCGCGGTTGGTCTGCTTGATGGACTGCGCAATCGCCTCGCTATCGAACGGCATGAGTGTGCGCAGGTCAATCACCTCGACCGCGCCACCATGCGCCTCGACGAAGCGGGTGGCGGCGATGGCCGATTCCAGCAGCATCATGCCCCAGCTCACAATCGTCGCCATTGGGGCGCCTGAACCGAAGCGCAGAGTGCGCGCCTTGCCGATTGGCTCGGTATAGTAGCCCTCCGGCACGTTCCACAACTCCGCCAGCGCCGGGATTGGCTCACCATTCTTGTGGGTAGCGGGGATGTCGGCGCGATAAAGGCGTCCACGTTCCAGGAACACCACTGGCGACTGCGAACGCGAGGCCTGAATCAGCAGTCCCTTCGTGTCATAGGGCGTGGCCGGGCAGATCGTGATCAGCCCCGGCACGTTGGTGAACCACTGCTCACCAGCGTTCGAGTGGCCAAACGCGCCGCCGCCGGAGCCGCTATCCGAGATTGGGCCGCCGCCGCCGGAGCCAGCCTTCATGCGCAGCAGCATCGGGCAGTTCCAGTCGCCATAGGACTGGTAGTGGATGCGCGCTGCCAGCCGGATCGTCTGCGTGGCCGACTGGTGATAGTCAACGAACTGCACCTCGCCGCAGCGGGCCTTGTCGTCTACCATGCCACAGCCCGCAGCGATGCCCGCGATCATCTGCTCATTGAGGGCGCTGCTGATCGCTGTGCCGGGATACTCCTTCGCCAGCCGCTGCGTCGCATTGAAGACGCCGCCGGTCGCGCTGCCCACATCCTGCCCAAAGACGAAGAAGCCGGGGTCGCGCTTGACGATCTCCACCAGCGCATCGTTGAGCGCCTCGACCATAAACATCTTCTTGGCCAATGAACTGACCGGCTGCGGCTGGTAGGGGGGAACCTCGACCACCTTCTCAAGCACACGGTCGGCGGGAACCTCTGGCTCACTCAACACCTGCTGCTCGGCGCGGTCAATCAGGTCTTTGGCCTCGTCGCGGATGCGGTCGGCGTCGGCCTCGGTCAGTTCGCCGCGCGCGATCAGCGCCTCACGCAGATGCTTGACGGGGTCTTTGGTGCGGGTGGTTTCTTCGATCTCCTCGCGGCTGCGATAGCGGCGAATATCAGTGCTGCTGGAGTGCGCGTCGAGCAGGCCAAGATGCAGGTGCATGAAGGCTGGCCCCTCGCCATTGCGCAGCCGCGCCACCAGATCACGCGACGCCTCATAGGTGGCCAGCGGGTCCGAGCCATCCACGTCAACCGCGATGGCGTCCATTGCGCGCACCTGGTCCGTGAGGTCACCTGCCCACTGCGCCTGCTGCTCCGTCATGATCGCCCAGTGGTTGTTGCAGACGACGATCAGCGCGGGCAGCTTATGCACGGTGGCCTGACGCAGCAACACATTGAAGTCGTTAGTGGCCGCGCCGCCGTCGCCAGTGAAGAAGGCAACCACACGCTTGCTCTCGTCGCGCTTGAACGCCCAGCCCACGCCGCCCGCGAACGGCGCCAGCCCCGCCACCTCGCTGAAGGTCGGCAGGATGTGGTACTGGCGGCTGCTATAGTGCGAAGGCATGTTGCGCCCGCTGCCCATGGGGTCGGTGGTGCGCGAATAGGCGGCGCGCAGGGGACCGTAGACATCCTGTGTCCGCTGGAGCCAGCCCGCCAGATCGCGGTAGTAGAAGGAGAGCCAGTCTTCGCCATTGAGGGCGGCGACCACGGCGGCGACGGACTCATGCCCTGCGCAGCCGATGTAGAAGGGGAACTTGCCCTGCGTTTTGCGCGCCTTGAGCGTGTCGTTCATCACGCGCGCCAGCGTCATCGTGCGAAACAACTCGATGGGATCGAGTGTGCGGGCCTCAGCGCCCACACTGGGTAGGGTGACGTTCGTTGTCATCGAAACTCCTCCGAGCCTGTTACGCGCAGCACTCTGCCCGTAGCCTCATGTGATATGTCTGATATATCCAGCAACTCTAACGTAGTCGTGGTGTTGGCAATCGCGTCGGCGCAAACGCACATCCTCCTCATTATAGTGGCGAAGGGAGCGAAACGCAACGGCGCCCGGCATGGCAAGCCAGCGCCACACCGCCATTTACCCTTGTATTCAACTGTATCCAACGAACGACGTATGCCGCCTGCCACGTCAGTCGCGTTTGGATACACCTTCACCTTGACAATGCCGCTTTCCTGGTTATATGATGCATCCAACAATACAATCACATACCGTACTGCGCGAGCGCGCCGGGAAGTTTGGTCGGCTTCCGGGCGCGCTTTGTCATTTGCAGAGTGGTTGCGGTCTTTGGTGGAGAACGTGAGGCTGAAGCTATGAGGGCATACAGTGACGAATCCCAGCACATACCTGCCAATACTCCTGTTTCAGCGTGCCAGTCCTCGGCGCTAGCATTGCGCGTTGCGCTGATCGCGTTTTTCGGGAGCCTTGTGGTGTTCCTGTTCGTGGTCTACGCCATCACGCCGGAGATCTACGTCGAGGCGCTGCTGAACAAGGGCGCCGTTGGCCCAACCGGAGCAACTGGCGACCATCCGCTGGTGGCAACGCTGTTTCTGGTGGCGATTCTGCTCTTTGTAGCGACGCTGATGCTGGGGGTCTGGCGGCGTTGGCGCTGGCTCTTCTGGCTGGTGTTGGCCGCCTTCGCCTTCGCGCCACTCTCCATTCTGGGAACCGTGCTGGAGCTGAATGGCATTGCGACGCCTGCGCCTATTCCCCTTTGGTATGGTCTGGCGCGTATTGTGGCGGCCCTCATCCAACTGGCGTTCGCCGTGTGGATGTTTCGCCTGTACCGCAGGTGCGGCGTATGGGGAAGGCGAGTAGGGGCGGCGTATGCAATTTCTGGGATCGACTTGACATAGCGCGTGTCTTGTGTTAGACTCAAAGTACCGAAACGGTGATGCAGGGTATTGTCCCTGACATCTAGTTGGTGGAACACAGCGAAGGAGACAACGCCTATGTTCCCGATGAAAAAGCCGATTCGCCTGCTAGGGATGGTGTTCCAAGTGGACAGGTCACGCCCGTAGAAGCGGGCTGACAGGGCAAGTTGTCACTCCTATCAAAGCCCAGCGCACACAGTGTAACGCTGTACATACGCACCAGAACGACGATTGTTCGTGGGTTGTCAGGGGTGAATAGCAAACCCGCCTCCAGGCGTAAACGCGCGCTTCACCGTTGTATCGCTTGTCCTCGGAGGGCGAGTGAAACGCGAGAAAAGTTCGCGGCCTGTCACAAAGAGATTGTGGACGTATGAGGGCTACTCGCCACTGAGTGGCCCTCTCGTTGTGTCTGGATGGCATTCCCCCCTCTTCTTCCCCTGCTTTCTGGCAGAGCGCCAGCGCCTTTCCGCCGCGCCTCTCGCTAGCCATCTCCCATCTCCCATCTCCCACTTACCGCTGCCAACTTCACCGTACATGTCCTGAACTCGCCTGAATATGACAGTGGGTGTCCACAAGTGCGCGCTATGCTGTCTCTGCGCGCTGCAAGAACACCTGACCAAACAGGTTCCTCTATTCGGTGTCATGTATTCGATGTCATGCGCGTATTCTGAGTACACAGCAAGTGACTTTGAGACGTTGAGAGGAGCGACAATCCTATGAGTGATTCGCAGCCGACGCAGCCGACCCAGCAACCCCAAACTACCACCGCGCCATCCATGCGTTCCGCCGTTCTCGCGCTCTTGCAATCCGTGCGGCAGGAGGAACAAAACTGGTTGGCGGGCTTGAGCGACGCCGACCGCAGCGCCGTGGGAACCGCCGCGAGCTGGTCGCCGAAAGATATGCTGGCGCATATGGCCGCATGGAGGCTCCGCCATGCCGAAAAGCTGGCCCAGGCAATGCGCGGCGAGACGCCACCCCAGTGGACTGATATGAATCTCGTCAACCAGATCAACGCCGGGCAATACGCCGCCGATTCATCGCGCTCGTGGCCGGAGGCGGAGACGCTGGCAGAGCAGGCGTATCTGACTTTGCTGACCCAGGTGGAGAGCATGTCGGATGCGGAACTGAGCGAGCCTCAACGCTATCCCTGGCAGCGCAACGAGCCGCTGTGGGGCGAGACACTGGGCAATGGCGTCTGGCATCCCGTCACGCACCTCACCGAGTTCTATCGCGATCACGGTGACATTGCGCGCGCTGCGGCTATTCACACGCGACTGATCGAGCGTATGCGTGCGGTTGGGCTGCCCGACAGTGATCTAGGCAATTCCAACTACAACCTCGCCTGCCTCTATGCGCTGGCCGAGCAATCCGCTCCCGCAATTGCGGCGCTTGGTGAGGCGTTGCGGCTCAATCCCGACCTCACCAAGTGGTCGCGCAACGATAGCGATCTTGCTTCGCTGCATGCCGAGCAAGGTTACCAAGCGCTGTATGCTGGCGTCGAAGAAGAAGACACGACGAAGATACTGATCAACCGCGACGACCTGCGCCAATTGCAGAACGAGCGGCAAGGCGATCAGGCTAGCGATCTGGCTGGCGATCTGGATGACGCTGCGCCGCTGGTGATTGATGTGCGCGAGCCCGAAGAATACGCGAAGGGGCATGTGGCAGGCGCGCGCAACATCCCGCTCGACCAGTTGGAGGAGCATGTGAGTGAACTGAGCGCCGTTGCTGCCGCCAACCGGGCGATCATCACCTACTGCAACATGTACCACCCCGGCGCCTCGCGTGGCGAGCGGGCATCGGCGTTGCTTCGTGAGCGTGGCGTTCCGGCGCGAACCCTCGACGGCGGCTTCCCACAGTGGAAGAGGGCCGGATTGCCCACTGCAAAAGGGCAATAGGCAGTCTCGGCCTTGAATGGCCGGAGTACGGACGGCAAAGGTTCTGAAAGCTATCGCCATATATGCCGAAGCGTTGACAGTTCCAGAACGGGCGTGCTAGCATGATGCTATGAAACGCCAACCACCGTGGATGATCCACCGCAACCGGAATAGAAAGACAAGCCACTTCGCCGCATAAGCCTGCCACCTGCGCTTATGCGGCGGAACGTGGTCCCCTGACGCACAATACTGCGCTGCTCTCTCCTCTCATATGCCAGCGCAGATGCTACAGTGTGCGTATTCGCTGGAACACACTTTCCCTCGCTTGTATCAGACATCACCCCTCGTGTGTGTGGCTGGGCTATAGCCGTCTCCATGCTGGCTGCCCGGCGCCTCTTTGCGCCTATTTGCGTCTATTTGCGCCTTCAAGAGCCTGGTATTGCGCGGCATGTGAGGCGGTTGCTTATGCTTCAAACCCTGTGATTGCTCGCTAGGCGCCAGCCCTTGAAGAAGGTACTCCATGTCAATTCTGCCAACCTTGCCGAACTCCACTACAGGCGAACGAGAGCCAGCCGCATTCAGCCAGCCGAAGTCCCTCTGGCGCAACCGGAACTATCTGCTTCTGTGGAGCGGTCAGGCGCTGTCGGATATTGGCGGCGCCCTGTCAGACCTTGCCTATCCATTACTTGTCCTGTCGATCACGCACTCTCCCGCACAGGCAGGCTTTGTAGCGGCGCTGGGCGCATTACCCGCTGTGCTGTTTGGCTTGCCTGCGGGCGCGCTGGTAGATCGCTGGAACCGCAAATGGGTCATGCTCGTGTGCGACGCCGGGCGCGCAGTGGCCCTTGCCAGCATCCCTCTAGCCTATGCGCTTGGGCGCCTGACCATCTGGCAACTCTACCTCGCCGCCTTCATCGAGGGGGCGCTGATGATTGTATTCAATCTGGCGAAGACGGCTGCGACGTCGCAACTCGTTCCGCCAGGGCGCCTTCCAGCCGCCGTCGCGCTGGAGGAATCGGTCGAAGGCGTCACTACGCTCTGTGGGCCTCCGCTTTCGGGTGTTCTTTACACGGTGGGCGCGATGTTCCCGTTTCTGGCCGATGCCATCTCCTACCTCATCTCCTGCGTGACCTTGCTGATGATTCGGACGCCATTTCAGCAGGAACGGATACAAACCCATCGCAGGCTGGGAGCAGAGATTGCCGAGGGCGTGCTGTGGATATGGCGTCAACCCTTCATCCTTACCATGACACTGCTGATGGGCGCCGGAGCATTTGCCTTGTCAGGCGAGACACTCACCGTCATTTTGCTGGCGCAACGGGCGCAAATCTCTGCCGTGGAAATCGGCCTGATCTTCGCCGTTGGGGGTGTCGGAGCCATCCTTGGCTCACTGCTGGCTCCCCAGCTGACGCAACGCTTGACGATCGGGCAATCGGTTCTGCTGACGCGCTGGTATTTTGCGCTGTGTTGGCCGCTCTATGCGCTCGCGCCGTTTCCCATCATTCTCGGCGCGCTCCAGTTTGGCAGCGGCTTTGTTGACCCGATTGAGGACGTTCCCTATTTCAGCCATCGCCTGAAACTGATCCCAGACGAACTTCAAGGCAGGGTGATTAGCGTCTGCCGTCTTGTTCCCGGCGTGATGCGTCCGCTGGGGCTGGCGCTGACGGGCATCCTGATACAGCGCATTGGTGTCTTCCCCACCATCTGGCTGATGTGGGCCTGGCTGCTGGTGGCTACCATAGTGGTAACGGTGATCCCGCAGGTGCGCCGCGAACGCGCTCAGTGACACACGAATCGCTTTGCCTCTGTCCCCTCTCCTCGCTGGAGAGGGCGGTTAGGGGGATGAGGTCAGCCCTCGTCGTTCAGGTTCAGGATCGCCATGAAGGCTTCCTGTGGAATCTCGACGTTGCCGACCATCTTGAGCCGTTTCTTGCCCTCTTTCTGCTTTTCCAGCAGCTTGCGCTTGCGGGTGATGTCGCCGCCATAGCACTTCGCCAGCACATTCTTGCGCATGGCCCGCACCGTCTCTCGCGCGACGATATGGCTGCCTATCGCCGCCTGAATCGGCACCTCAAAAAGCTGGCGGGGGATCAGGTCTTTCAGCCGCTCCGTCAGCAGGCGGCCCTGATGCTGCGCCTTGCTGTGGTGTGTGATCAGCGAGAGCGCGTCCACCGGCTGGCCATTCACCAGGATGTCCAGCTTGACGAGATCGGCCTCCTGGTAGCGCGCAAAGGTGTAATCGAGCGAGGCATAGCCCTGTGTGCGCGACTTCAACTGGTCATAGAAATCCACGATCAGCTCGCTCAGGGGCATGCGATAGGTCAGATGGACGCGGTCCTCCTCGATATAGCTCATCTCGCGGTACTCGCCGCGCCGGGTGGTGACGAGGTCCATCAGTGTGCCGATGTAGCGGGCGGGAGTGAAGATCGAGATGTCCATCAGCGGCTCTTCGAGTTTGGCGATCTCGGTGGGGGGCGGCAACTCCGCCGGATTATGCACGCTGACCAGTTCGCCGCTGGTGCGTGTGACGAGATACTCCACACTCGGCGCCGTCGCCAGGATGTCGAGGTTGTATTCACGCTCGATGCGCTCCTGGACGATCTCCATATGTAGCAGACCAAGGAAGCCGCAGCGAAAGCCAAAGCCCAGCGCCACCGAGTTTTCCGGCTCATAGACCAGCGAGGCATCGTTGAGGCGCAGGCGATCCAGCGCGTCGCGCAGCAGCGGATAGTCGTCGCCCTCCACCGGAAAGATGCCAGCAAAGACCATCGGTTTCGCCGGACGATACCCCGCCAGCGCCTCCTTCGCCGGATGCGCTGAGAGGGTAATGGTGTCGCCCACGCGGCAATCGCGCACGTTCTTGAAGCCGGTGGCGACGTAGCCCACCTCGCCCGCCGCAAGTTCGCTGGTCGGAATCAGTTGTGGCGAGAAGTAGCCGACCTCCAGCACGTCGGTGACACTGCCCACCTGCATCATCGCGGCGCGTTCGCTGGTTTTGAGCGCGCCATCCATCACGCGCACATAGGCAATTACGCCCTTGTAGGCGTCGTACTTCGAATCGAAGATCAGCGCCCGCAGGGGGGCCTCGATGTCGCCCTTTGGCGCTGGCACGCGCTGCACCACGGCTTCCAGCACATCCTGCGTGCCGATGCCTTCTTTGGCGGAGGCCAGCACCACCTCGCTGCGCAAGAGGCCAATCACATCCTCGATCTCCTTTATCACACGCTCCGGATCGGCGCTGGGCAGATCGATCTTGTTGACGACAGGGATGATCGTGAGGTCGGCTTCGAGCGCCAGATAGAGGTTGGCGAGTGTCTGCGCCTCAATACCCTGCGTGGCGTCCACCACGAGGATCGCGCCTTCGCAGGCGGCAAGGCTGCGCGAAACCTCATAGGTGAAGTCCACATGACCGGGAGTGTCAATCAGGTTGAGTTCGTATTCCTCGCCATCCTGCGCGGTATAGCGCATCCGCACGGCTTGCGCCTTAATGGTGATGCCCTTCTCGCGTTCCAGGTCCATCGAGTCGAGCAACTGCTCGGTCATCTCGCGGTGGGCCACGGCGCCAGTGAACTCCAGCAGGCGGTCCGCCAGGGTGGATTTGCCGTGGTCAATATGGGCGATGATGCAGAAGTTGCGGATGTGCCGCTGATCCATGTGCGTTATGCTCTCTCACCGACGGAATGGGCGGGTTGTATCGGGTTGTATGATGAAACGTCACGCCTACAATGGCGGAACAGGTTGCATCAACCTGATGACGGTCTATGCGGCGCAGCATGTAGGCAGCCGCCGACGATTGCCAACACATAGTATACCGCATTGCCAGACGGTTGCGTTGCATACTGTGTTTGCGTTCGCGCGAGCAACCGCTCAACCAGCCGCGCGCAATGTGCCGCCCGCCAGATGGTAAACGCGCGAGATGCGCGCATGGAACAGAGAGGAGATTTCACATGAGCAGAATCATCGTCAACATCAGTCTGACACTCGATGGGGTGATGCAGGCGCCTGCGCGGCCCGACGAGGACCCACGCGGCGGCTTTGCATATGGCGGATGGGCAATACCCTACGCCGATGAGGCCGCGAGCAGGGCGGCGATGGGGAACGCGGCCAATACAGTCGGCGCGCTTCTGTTGGGACGGCGCACCTATGAGGATTTCTTCTCTGTCTGGCCCAACCGGACCGACAACCCGTTCACTTCAGTGCTCAACAACACCCAGAAGTACGTCGCGTCAACCACGCTGAAGGAGCCGCTGCCGTGGGCCAACTCCACGCTGCTTCAGGGCGACGCCGCCGAGGCGGTGGCGCGTTTGCGGGAGCAACCAGGAAAGGATATTGCAATCCTCGGCAGCGGAGAACTCGTCAGGTCGCTGATGCGGCGCAACCTGATTGACGAATACGCCCTGTCGATCCATCCGCTAGTGTTGGGGACCGGACAGCGCCTCTTTCCTGATGGCATGCCATACGCCTCGCTCCGACTCATCTCCGCCGTCACCTCCCCGACAGGTGTAGTGTTCGCCACTTACCAACCAGCCGATGCGAAGGCAAGTGAGGAATCATGACGAGCGTCTATCCAGAGATCGAGCCATACGCACATGGTTGGCTGGACGTGGGCGCAGGTAATCGCGTCTACTGGGAGACCTGTGGCAATCCGCAGGGCAAACCAGCCGTGGTCGTGCATGGTGGCCCCGGTTCGGGCTGCAAGCCCTGGCAGCGTCGCCTCTTCGATCCCGACGCCTGGCGCATCGTCCTCTTCGATCAGCGCAACTGTGGTCGCAGTACGCCACACGCCAGCACGCCGGGTACCGACCTCAGCACCAACACCACACATCACCTGCTCACCGATATGGAGCAACTTCGCCAGCATTTGCAGATTGATCGCTGGCTGGTGTTGGGTGGCTCGTGGGGCAGCACGCTGGCGCTGGCCTATGCCGAGCACCATCCTGAACATGTGACGGAGCTGATCCTCTTTGGCGTCACAACTGGGAGAGATGT
>JBDTAI010000405.1:0-4888 GCA_039924685.1 Ktedonobacterales bacterium | reverse complement strand
GCGGCAAATTGACGCGCCTTCTCCTTCAGGATCAGATAGGAGCGCATGCAGCCGCGCGCAAAGTCCTTCACGCCCGCATAGTCCTCGGTGCGATAGGCGTGCGCGTCGAAGTGGCGCGGTCCGTCATAGCCGACAGTTTCGAGGAATCGCACAAGGAAGAACGCCTGCTTCAGACTCACCGAGCCGAAACGGAAGTCCTGGTCAAAGCGTCCGCTCACCTGATCGTTGAGATCAATGTGAAAGAGCTTGCCTGCGTCCCATGCCTGCGCCACGGCATGCAGAAAGTTGAGGCCCGCCATCGTCTCATGCGCGAATTCGGGGTTGACACCCACCATCTCAGGGTGGTCAAGCGTGGCGATGAAACCCAACATCGCGCCGACCGTCGAGTAGTAGATGTCGCCGCGTGGCTCATTGGGCTTCGGCTCAAGCGCAAACCGCAGATTGTACTTCTGGTCCCGCGCATAGTCACACAGGAAGTTGATCGCCTCGCGGAAGCGTTTGCCGCTCTCGGCGGGCGACTTGGCGGCGTCGGTCTCGGTCCCTTCGCGCCCACCCCAAAAGACGTAGATACCGGCGCCAAGCTCCACGCCCAGGTCAATCGCGCGCATCGTCTTTTGCAGCGCATAGGCGCGCACACGCGGATCATTCGACGTGAAGGCGCCATCCTTGAAGGCAGGATCGGTAAAGAGGTTGGTGGTCGCCATCGGCACGACAATCCCAGTGTCGGCCAGCGCCGCCTTGAAGTCGCGCACGATGCTGTCGCGCTCGGAGGGGGTGGCGTCAATCGGCACGAGGTCGTTGTCGTGGAAGTTGACGCCCCAGACGCCGCCAACCTCGCCCAGCAGATGCACCAGCTCCACCGGTGTGCGTAAGGGCCGCACCTGCTCACCAAAGGGATCGCGCCCGATATTGCCCACCGTCCAGAGACCGAAGGTAAACTTATCCTGTGTCGTCGGCGTAAAGTGATCTGCCATTGTGCTGCTCCTGTCCTGAAACCAGTTCAATATTACCTATCCGCCCGCATTGTAGCAGGTCGGGGACGGCTACCACCAGCAATCTGCCAGTCGCACAATACGCTACGGCGTCCTTGTGTCATTGTCAGTTTGGCGTATGATGTGCTTCGTCCGTTCTATTAGGTACTGGAGCAATCCAGGCCGACCAGGGCGCCGGGAAGTGGCGCACGCCTGGCTTCGTGCGTATGCTATTGGTGAGTGACATGCCGCCAGTCTGCCAGTTCCGGCGGACTATCAGGCGACGTATCGAGGATAGACACGGAAGGATGGATCATGTCGAGCAGGCCCACCGCGACAGCTAGAGCCACGGCGCGGCAGCCCGTCAGGTCTGTCAGGTCTATTACGGATGTGTATGATGAGCAGCGTCGCGCGTTGCTGGTGCACTTTCCGGCGGCGATGGTGGTATCGCTGAGTGTGGCGGGCGTTGTGGCGTTTCTGATCACCGGCTTCTGGGGCTATACCGGCGATCCACCCTTCCTCCGCGTCGTCTTTGCGCAGCCCTGGGCGCTCTACCTCTGGGTGTGTTCACTGCTGCTGGCGCTCGAAGTCGCTATCTTCCGCGACCGCACGTTGCGGCGCTGGCTGGCGGCGATCCTCACGGTGACGATGATCGCCATCGTCGTCGTCGGCATCCTTTTCTTCTACTGGCACGACTTCGCCCCTCTGCTCGGCTGGCTACATGCGCTGCTCTCTACGCTGCTCGATGCGCTGCGCTCGCTCTTGAGCAAACTGCTCAATGCGCTGCTCCACCTGAGCGTCGCCATCCCCCACCTGCTAGCGGATGCCTGGCTCTACACCCTGCTCAACTTCAGCGTGATCGCCATCTATTGCATGGCGACGGCGCGGCGCTGGCTGCGGCGCGCAATGGGCTTGCCGCCGACGGCGCGTAGTCATGTGTTGGCCACAGCACGTCTCGGGCGTCTACGGTCACGCGCACGCACACAGGGGCGCGCGCATGCTGAACTGCCCGCGCCGCAAGAGTTGGTGGCAGGCGACCTGATCGCCGGGGGAGTGCTGACGCTGCTGTTGGCGTTGATCTTCCGCGCCGAGACACTGCGACCCCTGCTGCAACTGGCACAAATTCATACAACACTGATCACCTGTACGGTATCCTGGCCACTGGGACACTGTGCGCCGCCCGGCGGTGGACTGCATGATCCGCCGACGCTCTCTTTCATTGACCTGATGATTGCCTTGAGCTCCGGAATCACGGGACTGCTGGCGCTGGCGCTCTCCGCCACCCTCAGCGGCTTCAGCGCACTGGCTGGCGTCAACCGGCAGGTGATTGACCTGCACCCGCCGCTGCTGGCCAACGAGACCGGCGCCGAATCAGTCTCTGATCAGGTGACCAGGACACTGCTCGACACCCTGCGCAGCGCGTTCGACCGGCGCAGACGTGGCGCAGTGGGCATGGCGGGCATAAGGAGTGGTATGGGTGATGGCGCTGATAGCGGCGCAGCGGAGGCGGGTGAGCTTGCGGCCGGCGCGGCGGGAGGATTACTCTTTGCGCTACGGGCGCTGCTCTGGCCGCTGCTGATCGTCGTGGGCTGCTGTGGCGCAGCGGCGTTTGCGCGCAGTGTGCAGTTGTACCTGCGCGCTGGCGGCTCCGCATTCTCAGTGCTGGTTGATGCGGCTCCGGCGGTGTTCTGGCTGGCAGTGGCGGGGCTGGCGATCACGCTGGCGGCGGCGCTGCTGGCGTTTCGCTGGCGTGTGGTGGAGAACACACTGCGACTGCTGGGACTGGCGTCGTTGATCGCCTTCATCACGCTATGGATTTTCTCGCTGGCCTTCTGGGGCTTCAACCACCTGCTGCTCTTGACCCACGTGACGGAGCGCCAGCCGTTTGGTCGCCCCGGCTGGCTGACGCTGCTCTCGTTCGTCGCGCTGGCGGGCTTCGGCGTCTACATACAGGTTCGCCACGTGGGCGCACAGGTCGCGGCGACACGCGCCCAGCGCCAGCAACACCAGCAGGCGCAACGTCAGCGAACGCCGCCAGCCACGGCGGGTAAGCAGCACACCACAAAGCGACGGTGATGGCAAGATTGGCAGGATGGCGTCCACTAAGCGAGTGAGCTATGATCACCGCGCAATTGACTGGCAATCTACAGGGTATGGCCATCCGTCCTGGGTGGTGGAGCGGAGTTGGCGTTCTCGTTCTCGCAGGTTCCAGCGGTCGTGTGGATGTCGAGCTCACGCCTGCTCGCTGACGCAGGCGCATTGGCTGTTGCGCTGCGCTGATTCGAAGGTCCTGGGCAAGCGCCTGGCATATGCGAAATCCCGCTGGAAACCTTTGTCGCAGCCATAGACTGGCTTGTGGCTGAGGGAACCAATCACCCATCAACAGCGTCTCTCTGCAAACGCAGGAACTCGCCCGGCTGAGTGTCATCGGGGCGAGGAGTTGTTTGCCTGTCATGACCTGGTATGGGTGAGGGAGAAATAACATGAATGTCAATTCACGTATGCGTGGGCGGCGCAAGGTGTTCTTCTGGGCGAGTGGCGCGGCGCTGGTGGGATTGGCGATTCTGGCGGTGGGCTTTGGGTTGGGCGACGCCAGCCACCAGATAGCAACTACGGCAGATTCGGCGCGTTCGGCCAACTATAGGCCTTTCATTTATGCGCCAAATACGACATCGAATGGCGCAGCGGCGTCATCGGCCAGTGGCGGCGCCAGTTCTACCCCGCAGACGGGCGATAAAGTGCAGGGGCAGTATCTGATCAAGTCGCTCGAGGTGGATATGTCGGTGGGCGATCCGCGTAAGGTCGCCACAGACCTGCAACGCTGGATCGCCACCACTGATCCGCATGCCACCTCGGCGGGCGCGACCTATCAGCAGGTGTCGGACAATCTCTACGATGTGTCGCTGGCCTTCTCGGTGCAATCCACGCTCTATCCGCAGATCGAGCAGTATCTCGTGAGCTACACCCAGCAACACGGTGGCCAGCTGTCGGGACTGCACGAGAGTGTGCAGGACGCCACCAACGACTATATTGACACGCAATCGCGGCTGACGACGCTACGCGCGGAACAGACGCGGCTGTTGCAGTTGCTCGGCCAGTCGAAGACGCTGACGGATACGCTGGCCATCGAACAGAACCTGACCGACGTGGAGGGGCAGATCGAGGACATCGAGGCGCACCTGAACGCGCTCAACGGCCAACTGACCTTCTATACGATCACGATCAACCTGTCGCCGACCGGCGCCACCCCCATACAGCCGCAGAATACCTGGAATCCGGGGAAGACGCTCCAGAATGCGCTGGGGGCTGCGCAGATGTTTGGCGAGTGGCTGCTCTCTGCGCTGATCTGGCTGGGGGTATTCGCCATGTATCTCGTGCCACTCCTGTTGATTGTCTGGATCACACGCCGCATCCTGCGTGCGCGCGCCGCCCGTCGGTCCGCCACACCGCCGTCAGCGCCCATTGCGCCAACCGCGGCGATGTGATCCAGGTGATCCCCGTGATGCGAAGACCAGGCGGCAAAACGCTGACTTGTCTGACTAACGGGGCGTCTGTTGCAGCGTCTCCAACGCCTCATTCAGCTGCTCCATGACGATGTGGAGCGGGTCGAGCGCGGTGGCAGGCATACCCAGCCGCTCGGCGTTCCCGTGCAGCGCGCGGGCATACTGGGTCATTGGCGGAATGGCCGTCATCATTGTACCCAGCAGGTCCTGCGCCTGCTCCTGATTGGCGCGCACCCAGTGGGGATTGCTGATATGCGCGCGCATCTGCTCGCTCTGGTCACCAATCTCGGCGGTGTCGCGCGCGGGAACAAGACGATGGCAGGCATCCGTCAGGAAGTTCTCGAGTTCGCTGCGCGCCACCGCCAACAGACTCGTCAACTCGGAGAGGATGCGCGCTTCGGGAAACGCCTTGCC
>JBDTAI010000404.1:0-5806 GCA_039924685.1 Ktedonobacterales bacterium | reverse complement strand
GGTATCTGGCTGGTATCTGGCTGGTATCTGGCTGGTATCTGGCTGGTATCTGGCTGGTATCTGGCTGGTATCTGGCTGGTATCTGGCTGGTATCTGGCTGGTATCTAGGCGCCGGCGCACGTCTGCGTATCATGTGCGCCATAGTTAAGTCAATATTGACCTGATACGCGGCACATGTGCTTATACAGCCTTCAGTCCGCCGTCAGTTCCGTGCTCCGGCCCCGGTGGGCTTGGGCTGCTCCCTGGGCAGTTGGGGTGCATTTCTCGCTTCGATCGCGCAGCTCACCTTCCAACGCCGAGAGTCGCCTTCTACTACCGCAACGTCATCAGCGTGCGCGCCAGCCAGTTGAGTTCGGCGTCGAGCAGGGCAAGCTGGTGATCAGCCACGAGACGGTGCGCCTGATCGTCCACGCGCGTCGCATGCAGCCCATGCAGGTGGTGGGCGATGTTCTCACGGTCGCGCGCCACCTGCTCATAGCGTTCTTGCAGCAGCACGTGCGCCTCGTGTGGCGCGAGATAATGCAGGAAGAACAGGCTGGCGTCAAGGTCGCTCAACTGCGGCGCATGTTCGCCTAGCGTCTGGCGCAATAGCGTCCGAAAGTAGACCTGGCCTTGCTCGGTGATATAGTACACCTCGCGTTCGCGGGGCGCAAGTTCATCATGGGCGAGTCCTGTTCCGGGCGCCTCGACGGTTTCGCGCCGCAACGTGAGATAACCCTCCGCCGTCAGCCGTTCGAGCTGATAGTAGATCGTTGGCTTCTTGAGATGCTCGGCGAAGAGGTGATGGTGCTGCTCGATCACCTCATAGACCTGCTGGCCATACATCGGGTGATCAAGCAGCAGGCCCAGCAAGGTCAGTTGCCGGTAGTTCGCCATACCTGCCATCTCCTCGCCTATCAAGTCAACCCTGACGTAATTATAGCGCCACGCGTTGTGGGTTGTCAAGGCGTAAGAAAGCCCCCTCTCTTGTGAGGAAACGCCCGCTCCAGCGGAGCAGGCGATCCCAAAGGGAGGGGGTTGAGATAGGTCTGCTACTGCCGACCGCCTCCAAAAATACGCAGCAGGTTGAGGAACAGGTTGATGAAGTCAAGGAACAGGCGGAATGCGCCGATCAGCGCGAGGCGATGCACGACACCTGCCTGTGCCGATCCAGCGACTGCCAGCGCGTTCTTTTTGATCCACTGGGTATCATAGGCCGTCAGTCCAGCAAAGATCACCACGCTGGCATAGGTCAGCACCCATTCGAGGATGCTGCTGTGCAGGAAGATGTTCACAACACTGGCGACGATCACGCCGATCAGCGCCATGATAAGCACAACGCCCAGACGCGCCAGATTGATGCGCGTGGTGTAGCCGAGCAGGCTCATGCCGCCGAACATCACCAGCGTGGTGAGAAACGCGCTGACGATGCTTGATTTGGAGTAGGTCTCGAAGACTGAGGTGATCAGGAAGCCAAAGACCGCCGCGAAGGCGATATACAGCACTGTGCCGACCGCTGGGCTGACACGCCGCACGATGGGATAGAAGCCAAATCCCAGCACAAGATAGGCGACCAGGGCGACGATTACCACCACCGGATTGAAGATGATCACGCCGACGCCCGATGTGGTCAGCGCCAGCGCCACACCGAATGCCACCAGCAGCCCAATCGAGAGCCACAGATACACCTGGCGCATCACCGCCGCGAAATCCAGTCCGCCTGCGCCTGCATATGGCGCACTCGCAGCATATCTACCGGCAAACGGCTCCATGAGCAGCCATCCTTTCATGTGAAAAATCATCGCACGAATCCAACAGGTTCAAATGGCGCGACACACCACACCAGCACCCATGTAGTGTGCCACATATCTACAGATCGTTACGCAAATTCTAGCGTCGAAGGGGGCTACTTATGCTACCTTCCTGCGGCGCCAGGTATAGCCTGCGCCAACGATCCATGATAAATGTCATACCAATAGGCTGATGTTCTTCACTACCGATGAATCCTCGTCCCAGGTACACTGATCAGCGTAGACAGTGACACGACGCGACGACCGTAAGCAGCGCGACAAAACGCGCCCCGGTCACACATCAAAGAGTGAATAGAACAGGCAGGCGCACTCATGGCAACGCAGGTATCTCGTTCAGAGCAATCATCGGCAACCACACAGGCGACGCAGGCGACGCGCACGACAGCCTCGCGGTTAGAGACGCTGGGCATCCTGCTGCTGGTGGGCGGATACGGCTACATCAACGGCAACTTCATCCAGCCGACTGACACGGGATTCGGCGTCTTCATTGACATCGTTCATGTCATCCCGTTGGCGCTCATGCTCTGGTTGGGAACGGCCCTGTTGTGGCCCAGCGATGAAGCTGGCCTCGCGGTGGCGCGGCGGCGTGGTCTGCGGGTGGGCATCACGATACTGGCCATTCTTGGTGTCGTCACCAGCCTGGTCATGATCGGGCTTGGAGTGTTTGTCCCTTCGCTCGGCATCGGCGTCCAGGCATTCTCTGACTGGCTGGCAGTCATTCTGGTAGCAGGCGGCGCGGTCCTCTGGTTCATCACGCCGCTACTCCGCCGCAAGTAACCGCGCGGCGGCGACAGGGCACGACAAACTCATGGGCGCTCTCGATGCTGGAAACGCTTAGGGGCGCCCATCCCCTGCCCACATCCCCTATGGGGTAGTACGTATTTCACACATGCCCCGCGCAATGCCTGAAAGTGATGCGGATCATGGCAGTCTTCCAGGTATCATCGAGGACGGCGCGACAGCGCGGACAACGCTAGGATAGCCGCTCACTCACTAACAGAGGAAGATGAGCAGGCATGGCGTGGCGGTCGGCGGTGGTTGTGGCGTCTCCGTAGGCGTTGGCCCAACCGTTGGTGTGCCGGTAACCGTTCCCGTCACTGTGACGGATGGATTGGCGGTCGTGGTGGTGGTCGCGCCCGGCGTCTGGTTGGATTGAGGACTCGCTTGCGCTCCCGCTGTGCCAGTTGCGCCGGAGGTCACGCTGCCACTGCCTGAGCCGCTAGTCACTGTTGCAGCGCCACCGTGCAGGTTCCCGTCACCGCCCGGCCCAATGCCCAGCCCGCCGCCTGTCAGATAGAGTCCGCCCCCACAGACGCCCAGCGAGATGATTAGCAGCGAGGTCGCCACCAGCAGCAACAGCGTTCGCCGCGACCGCCGTTGTGTATTTGCCCGTACTGTCGCTACCGTCGAAGATGCAGACAACGGCGCTGGCGTGTGAATGCGACTACCGGGATCAGGCTCCCCACTGAGGGGCTGTGTAGCCGCTGCCTGATCGGTATTGGCTAACCGTCGGCTGCTCACCCAGGGCGCGAGTGTCTGCGGGTCGGATGACGCATCCAGAGTGGTCAGAGTGGTTAGATCACGTTGGCGCAAGGCAGCGGCAAACGCGCGGATGTCGTGGTAGCGGTCGTCGGGACGTTTGGCGAGCGCCTGCAAGACGACCTGTTCAAGTTGGGAACCAATGGCTGGGTTGCGGCTGGATGGCGACTCAGGCGACGCCGTCATCACCAGCGCGGCGACCCCATAGGGTGTGGGCGCCCGAAACGGCGGAGCGCCGGTCAGCGCCTCGTAGAGTACGACGCCGAGCGCATAGACATCGGCGCGTTGATCAATCCGGGTAGCGTCGTCAAACTGCTCAGGCGCCATATATTCGGGCGTGCCGATGGGCATCCCACTGGCCGCTAGTGTCGTTGGCCCCGCAGGATCGTCTGGATCGGGAACCTCACGCGCAATGCCAAAGTCAGAGAGCAGCGCATGGCCATCGGCGTCAAGCAGGATGTTGGCGGGCTTCACATCGCGGTGGATCAAGCCCTGGGCATGCGCAACCTCCAGCGCGGCGGCGATCTCCAGCGTCACCCTGATCGCTTGCGTTGGCGCGAGCCTGCCCTGGCGCTGCAACACATCACGTAGCGACTGGCGCAACAGTGGCATCACCAGGTAGAGCAGCCCATGCTCCTCGCCGTATGCGTACACCGGTATGATGTTGGGGTGATGCACAGCGGATGCACGGCGGGCCTCGACGCGAAAACGGCTGACATATTCGGGGTCTTGCGCGTAGCGGGGCGCCAGCACTTTGACCGCGACCTCACGATTGAGGGTGAGGTCCTGCGCGTGATACACCTCAGCCATCCCACCAACGCCCAGCAACAACCCAAGCTGGTACTCGCCCAGAATCTGGCCGGAGAGTGATCCCGACCGCCCTGACTGCTGCACGTTCGCCTCCTATGATCGCCCCACAGCACAGTTTGATTGTCTGATACAAAGCCGGGATATTCTCCGCTGCCGTGATCGACACAAACACACATACATAAAGTGAACACGTGAACATTTGCGCTATTCTAGCGTATCAAGGTTACGCCGTCAATTCCAAGAGGCCGACAATGGGATATGCCTTTCACTTGCCGGGCGGTTGAGAAATGCTGATGCAAGACAATGCGGCGAGGAAAACGAAGGTGGCGCATGGGCAAGCGAGCGAGAGCGGCACATGACTGAATTATCCGATGCGACAACACAGGACGCCACCAAGACGCAGCAGGCCGCCGACCCCGCCACGCCAGTGGAGACCTTGCGTACACTGGCGTACTCAGATGACACCACGACCCGCGCTGCGATTGCCAGCAATCCCAACACACCGCTCGATACGTTACTGTGGATGGCTAAAGACTATCCGCATGAGTTCCTGCACAACCCCGCGCTGGCCTTGCTGCTGCTGGAACAACCCAAACTGCCCGAACGTCTGCAATCGCTGGTACCTTCGCTGATGCGCTGTGAGGAGGTTCCACTCGCTCTCCTGCGGGCGCTTGCCAACGCAGCGACGCCTGCGACTGGCTTATACGTCGTGGATCTGATTGAGATGCACGTACAGGTGTTTGGTGAGTTACCGCCAGCATTCGAACAGGACAAGCGCATCGAAAAGATGATCTGGTCCGGGCTGATTGAGGCGCGCAATGTCCCTGTTGCCCTGATGAAATTGTATACGCTACCAGATTTCTTTGCACCCTGGCTCCTGGTGTTGCTGGCAGAGGCGGCACATTGGGACTGGACCCAGAGAGACATCCATCGGATACGGGTGGGGTTGGCGCTCTGCCCTGATACACCAGTTTCCATACTCTGCGATCTCGCTACCCGCAAATACAAAGGATGGCGAGAGATTCGCAAACGTTTGGCACTTCATCCACACATGCCACCAGACATATTGGCGATGCTGGCGAACAACTGTGCGGGCAGTACAGACCGCGCACTGGCGTACAATCCCCACACACCACCGCCAACACTTGAGAAGCTGGCGATATCCTCTGAGGCTACCGTGCGTCGAGCGGCGGCTCGCAATGTCCATACGTCCAGTGCTATGTTGGAGAAGCTGGCACATGATCGGGAGGAAATCGTGCGTGTGGCGGTCGCCACACAGCGCTACACGCCCGCTGCCACATTGTATCTGCTGGCCCAGGATGAGTCGCCGCAGGTGCGGATGGCAGTGGCGCGTAACTACCATGCGCCCGATAACGCGCGCGATCTCCTGCAACGGGACGCCGATCCGAAGGTGCGTGCTGCATTGATCAGGCGCAAACCACATCTGCCACTGCTGTCGCCACTGTTGGCGCGTGCTGATGCGGGCGATATGGAAGCTATCCTTGCGCTCGCGTGCCACCCCTATGCGCCACCTGACCGCCTGGACCTCGGCTACTACGAATCCTTCGATGCAATTCGTCTTGCCATCGCCAGCAATCCACGTACTCCAGCCGCCGTCCTCGAGCGACTGGCGCGGGCCTATGATGACGGCGAACGAACATATACTG